>JAUJMG010000018.1:0-18661 GCA_030446955.1 Thermomicrobiales bacterium | reverse complement strand
GGGGCGAGGAAGATCGTGAGCAGTCCCACAACCGCCATCAGGGACGGCGCGATCAGGAGCTGCAGCTCGGTCGAGCGGAATGTAGGGCGGCCGATCACGGGTTTTGATCACCAGCAGGGGGCAGATAGCGGTCGGCAATGATCCCTAAGCGTTGCCTCGCGTCTGTGGTCACCGCCTCCGCATCCGTGACAATCGCATTCCGCAGAGCATGACCACAATCACAATCACTGCTGGGCAACCCCCCGGCTGCCACGCCGCGGATAACCTCTCGCCCGACCTCGACGTTAGCCACAAGATTAGCCATCACCATCTCAACAGTGACCGATGATTCCGTCTCGTGCCAAACGTCATAGTCCGTCACGAGGGCAAGGGTCGCGTAGCAGAGCTCCGCTTCCCGGGCTAGCCGTGCCTCCGGCATGGCTGTCATGCCGATGATGCTGCAGCCCCAGGAACGGTACAGGTGCGATTCGGCCTTCGTCGAGAACTGCGGACCTTCGATGCAAACATAGGTTCCCCCATGCTGGTGGTTCCGGCCCAAATTCGTGATGACGGCGGCAATGCGTTCGCGGAGATGCGGGCAGAACGGCTCGGCGATACCGACGTGAGCAACGATACCCTGCCCGAAAAACGACCGGGGACGGGCAACGGTCCGGTCGATAAGTTGGTCGGGTAGAACCAGCGAGAGCGGCGGCAGCGTCTCTTTCAAACTTCCCACCGCGCTGATGCTGAGCACGTGGGTGACGCCGACCTGTTTCAGCGCGTAAATGTTGGCTTGGTACGGCAGTTCGGAGGGCGTGAGGCGGTGCCCCCGGCCGTGACGCGAGAGAAAGGCGATATCCATTGCCCCAAGCCGGCCCACGCGGATAGCGTCGCTAGGCTTGCCATACGGCGTCATGACGTCGAGGTCTCGCGCTCCCTCGATCTCTGGCAGGTCATATAAACCGCTTCCGCCAATGACGCCCAGCATGCTCTGACTCACCACCCCTTCTCGCCTGGCCGCAGTTCCACCGGACGATGGTACCGGAGCCGCGGTGCCGACGGCAAAAACGAGAACGCCCTCTCCGTCTGCCGGCACCCGCGTGCTATACTCCGATGTTGATGAGCGCAGCGAGGATGCGCCGCCCGAATTGAAGGATTGGTGCAGAGGAGGCCCCGCCGTCATGGCGTTGCAGCGAGCACAGAAAGACGACATCATCACGGGGTTCCGGACGCATGAGTCCGACACCGGTTCACCGGAAGTGCAAATTGCGCTTTTGACTGAACGGATCAATGGGTTGACCGGTCATCTCCGGGAGCACAAGCATGATCATCACTCTCGCCGCGGGCTCCTCAAGCTCGTTGGGCGTCGTCGCCGGTTGCTGGCGTACCTGAGCGAGAAGGACATCGAGCGCTACAGGGCCACCATTGCACGGCTCGGACTCCGAAAGTAGGTCCGGCCGTTTCTGCCTCGCCTCTCGCACGTCCGACCCTGGACGCAGAGAGTTTGGCGTTCATTGGAAGCACGGTCGCTGAGACGGCCCAGGGCAGAATGCCCTGGGCTTCGTCGTTCGCGGTGGGGCGGTCGAGGAGAGGGGGATAGCCGATGTAGCCGGTTACTCGGGCTGAACCGGCGAGATGGGGAATTGGGGCGTGCCGGTGTTGAAATGACTGGCTCCGGCACGCCCCAGTCCCTCATCACTCCACGGTACAGCCCGGCGCTGCTGTTTGTGCCGACCGGATCATGGCGGCATCGCACAACCCCCGGACGTCAAGGCGCGGTACCGTGGGAGTGGAGGACTTTTCAGGATGGCGCTCGATTACATGACGCGCGTCAAATCGGTCTCAACCGAGGTTGCCGGACGCACCCTTTCCTTGGAAACCGGTCGCTTGGCGGAACAAGCACATGGCGCAGTCCTTATCCGCTACGGCGACACGATGGTCTTGGCCGCCGTGGTAGGTGAGCGAGAGCCGAAGGAGCACATGGACTTCTTCCCGCTCACGGTTGACTACGAAGAGCGGATGTACGCGGCCGGCAAGATTCCGGGCGGATTCATCAAGCGGGAGGGCCGACCGACCGAAGCGGCCATCCTTGCTGCCCGGCTCACCGACCGACCGATCCGGCCCCTGTTTCCGAAGGGTTACCGGGCCGAGGTCCAGATCATCAACACCGTGATGTCGGCGGATCAGGAGAATGATCCCGATACGCTTTCCATCATCGCGGCCTCGGCTGCTCTCACGATCTCGCCCATCCCGTTCGAGGGGCCGATTGCGGCGGTACGGGTTGGGTATATCGACGGACAAGTCGTCATCAACCCCACCAACCTTGACCTCGCCGACAGCGCCCTAGACGCGGTCGTTGCGGGAACAGACGACGCGATCATGATGGTGGAGGGCGAGGCCCAGGAGCTGCCCGAGGCCACCTTGCTTGAAGCGTTTACCGCTGCGCACGAAGAGATCAAGCGCCTCGTGGCAATCCAGCGCGACCTAGCGGCCCAGGTCGGCACGGAGAAGTGGCCCTTCACTCCCCCTGAGAAGAACGCGGAGTTGACGGCCGAGGTTCGTGACTTCCTCGGAGACCGCCTTGCAGGCGCAGTGCGCAATCCGAACAAGGTTGTTCGTCTGGAAGGAACAGGCGAGCTGAAGCGGGAGGTGCTGGCTCGTTTCGCGCCCCATGAAGATGGGAGTGAGCCCCGCTACGCTGCCAAGGATGTCACGGACGTCTTCGAGGCACTCCTGAAGGAGGAGGTGCGCGGCAGCATCCTGCGGGAAGGCATCCGGCCGGACGGCCGGCGTCCAGACGAGGTTCGGCCGATCTGGAGCCAAGTCGGCTATCTGCCCCGGACGCACGGCTCTGCCATCTTCACCCGAGGGCAGACTCAGGTTGTGACGACCGTCACGCTCGGGTCGACGGCTGAGGAACAGCGCCTGGACTCCATCAGCCCCGATGACCGCAAGAGGTATATCCATCACTACAATTTCCCACCGTTCAGTGTCGGTGAGGTGCGTCGGCTTCGGGGAGCCAGTCGCCGTGATATCGGTCATGGCGCTCTAGCAGAGCGGGCCCTGCTTGCCGTGATCCCAGACGCCGATGAGTTCCCCTACACCATGCGCCTGGTCTCGGAGGTAGTTAGCTCCAATGGGTCCACCTCCATGGCAAGCGTCTGCGGTAGCAGCATGGCGCTGATGGACGCGGGGGTGCCAATTTCGGCACCGGTCGCCGGTGTGGCGATGGGCCTGATCACCGAGGGCGAGAGCGGAGGGTTCACCGTCCTCACCGACATTCAGGGTATGGAGGACGCGCTCGGCGACATGGACTTCAAGGTGGCCGGCACGAGTGTCGGTGTCACCGCGATCCAAATGGATATCAAGGTCAAGGGCATTACCGCCGACATCATGCGACAGGCCCTCGAGCAGGCCCACGCCGGTCGCCAACACATCCTGGGCAAGATGGCCGAGACGATCGCGGAGCCCCGTGAATCCCTGTCGCCATTCGCTCCACGGGTCCAACGACTCAAGATCAATCCGGAGAAGATCGGGGCCGTGATTGGTCCCGGCGGCAAGATGATCCGCTCGCTCCAGGAGGAAACGGGGACCAAGATCGACATCGAGGACGATGGCACGGTCTCCATCTCCTCGGCTGATCCGGCGGGCGCAGAGCGGGCCATTGCCAAGATCCTGGGCTTGACCCAGGAGATCCGCATCGAGCGGGGAGAGATCTACACCGGCAAGGTTGTCAGCATCATGCCCTACGGCGCATTTGTGGAACTCCTACCTGGCAAGGACGGGTTGGTCCACATCTCGGAGCTGTCAGAGGACCCGGCGATTCGGGTGAATCGCGTCGAGGATGTGCTCAACGTCGGTGATGAGGTGAAGGTGATGGTCACCGAGGTCGCGCCGAACGGCAAGGTGAGCTTGTCCCGCCGGGCGGCCATCACGGGAGAACTTCCTGAGCCGAAGGCCGAACGCGGGCCGCGCCCTGGGGGCGATCGGTTCGATCGAGGACCGCGCCGTCCGGAGCGCAGCCCGGGAGGCCCGCAGGGAGATGATCGCCCACGTAGCGGTCCCCCTGCTGCCCGCCGTCCCGAGCCTGACGGGGAGCGACAAGGGTTGTCGAGCCGGCCGGGAGACAGCCGAGGTCGCCCGCCTTTCTCAGGCGGCGGCCAGTCGTAGTCCAATCTCGACCAGTACAAACGAGGGGCGGCGCCGTCAGGCGCCGCCCCTCGTTTGTCTCCCCGTTCAAACGCGATCCCGGCCGTGCTTTCCGACGCGCTGTGTCGAAGTTGCGGATGTCAGGCCCGGCTCGACGCCCCTCATGAAGGACCACCCCCTCAGGGGAACCAGAGCGAACGCTGTGAGCGCTAGTCGTTCAGGCGCGGATCAAGGGCGTCTCGTAGACCGTTCCCAACGAGGTTGATAGCAAGGACCGTGATGTAAATCATGAAGCCGGGAATGAAGACGTTGGTCCAGGAGCGGGTGTAGTAGTCCTTCGCGCCCTGAAGCATGTTGCCCCAGGAAGGCGTCGGCACCTGGACCCCGAAGCCGAGGTAGCTTAGCGCGGCCTCGGCGAGGATGACGCTGGGGATCGCCAGGGAAATCCACACCACGATGATGGGTACGATGTTTGGGAAGATGTGGCGCCAGATGATCCGTCCGTTGGATGCGCCGATCACGCGAGCGGCGTCAACGTAGTCGCGCCCACGGATGGATAGGACTTCCCCGCGGATCAAGCGGGCGACTCCAGCCCAACTTAACAAACCTAGGACGATGGCTAACCCAGCTGCGTTCGGGCGGTACAACGCAAAGATGAGAATGAGGAGCGGCAGACCGGGGATTGCAAGCAGAACGTCGACTAATCGCATGAGGAACGAGTCCAAGAAGCCGCCGAAGTAGCCGGCGGTGGCTCCGACCGCGCTGCCGATCGTGAGCGTGGTGAGGACCGCGAGACCGGCAACCAGCAGGGAGACCCGGCCACCGTAGGCCAGGCGCGTGAGGATATCCCGCCCGTTGGAGTCAGTGCCGAGGAAGTGTCCCTCGCTGAACGGGGCGAGGAACTGGCCCCGCAAGTTGCCCTTCCAGTAGGTCACGTGCGTCACGTATCTCGACAACATGTCCGCCGAGAGTACGAACAAGACAATGAGAACGAACACGAAGAGAGCAACCATCGCGATCTTGTTGCGGCGATAGCGGCGCCAAGCGCGCCGATACAGTCCTGGGGTCGAGCGCAGCTCGTTCCGGTTCAGAGCGCTGGGATCTACTCTCTCCACTCTGTCGGGGGCAGCCTCTGCCGTGAGGCGCCGAGTTTGCTGTGCCATGCTGATTTTGCTCCTCGACGACTCCTTGTGAAGCAGCAGTGTGAAGACCGCGAACGAGGAAACAGATGTGCCTAGCCCCTGTTAGCTCAATCGTACCGAATTCGCGGATCGAGAATGGCGTAGAGGACATCCGCCAAGAGGTTGGCCAACAGGGTGAGTACCGCCAGCATCAGAACGGCACCCATGATCAACGTGTAGTCGCTGCTTTGTGCAGCATCGTTGATGAGACGGCCCACTCCGTTCCACGCGAAGACCTGCTCGATGATGACGGCACCTCCGAACAACTCGGGGATGGAGAGGCCAACCAAGGTGATGAGCGGCAGCAAAGCATTGCGGAAGGCATGGCTGTACAGCACGACGCGATCCCGCAGTCCCTTCGCCTGGGCCGTACGAACGAAGTCCTGTCGGATCACCTCCAGCATCGAGGAGCGGATGTACCGCATCCACGCGGCAAGCTGTACCAATCCAAGCGCTAAGGAGGGCAGAATGAGGTGCTCGAGGCGATCCATGAACCCTGTCTCACCACGGAGGGTGCGGGTTCCGCCAACGGGCAGGGACGGCAATCCCCACTCATAGAACTTGACGGCAAAGAGCAAAATCAACAGGAGACCAAGCCAAAACGAGGGCATGGCGAAGGTGGCTATGGAGCCAACCGTCGACACGTTGTCGAACCAGGAGTTCCGTTTGACTGCCGCATAAATGCCCACCGGAATCGAAAGGAGGAGGGCGAAGACGAGCGATGTCGTTGTGAGAAGGAGCGTGTTGGGCAGCACGTTAAGAATTCGCGCACGTACCGGAGTGTAGTTGACTAACGAGATGCCGAGATCGCCGCGCGCGACGTTGCCCAGCCACTGTACATAGCGCACGGGCCACGGCTGATCCAGACCCAGGTTCCGCTTGATACGCTCGATATCCTCGGGCCGGGCCCGGGGATTGAATTCGTACCGGGATACGGGGCTGCCGGGAACTAAGTTGACGATCGAGAAAGTGAGGAAGGTGATTCCGATGAGCAGGGGAATCATCTGGAGGAGCCGAGTAATGACGAACCGTGCCATAACGAGTGGCCTCTCGCTACCGAAGTGGTCGAAGGCGGGGAGACGGTTGTCGCGACCTCGATGTGCCGGTTGCCGGAGGTGAGCGTGAGGGGGGCGCGAGCGCCCCCCTCACACCGTCGATGGCTATACGGTGCTACGACTGCTCCACCCAGATGTACGACAGGCTCCAGAGGAGACCCAGGCCCGTCGGGAAGAAGTTGTGCAACGCCTCGGAGTAGGCGGTGCGATCCTGGCGGAAGGCGACGATTCCGACCGGCAACTCGTCGTTGATGATGTTTGACTGCTCAATGAGCAGGTTGATCCGAGCTGCCTGGTCGAACTCACGCTTTTGCTGTTCGTTCAGTTCATCGTACTGCTCGTTGCAGTACTTCATGACGTTGAATGCGCCTTCGTAGGAGGCACAGGCGAACATGGCTTCCTGGTTCCCGGACGGATCCCAACCAAATCCCAGCAGAACCATGTCGAAGTCGTGGGTCTCGTTGATCGCATCGAGCAGGGTCGGGAACGGGACAAAGACTGGCTGCATGTCGACGCCAATCTCCCGCCACGCTTCCTGCATGTAGGCGATCATCTGCTCGTTGGTCGCAGCGCCCTCAGAGGTCATGGCTTCGAACCGGAGTGGCTGACCGTTCTTGTCTCGAATGCCGTCACCGTCGGTGTCGGTCCAGCCAGCTTGCTCCAGCAACTCCTTTGCCCGCTCGGGATTGTAGTCGTACCTCGTCTCGAGCTTATCGGGAGCGTAAGCGATGGAGAGAATCGGCTGTGTTCCCTGTGCCACCTCTCCAAAGCCGAGCAAGATGTTCTCGACGATGGCCTCCCGGTCAAGCGCATAGAAGAGTGCCTGGCGCACCTCCTTGTCTTGGAACAGCGGCGTCTTCTCGGGATCGAGATTGTAGGCGTACCAGGTGAAGCTGAAGGTGTCGTATGCCTCCGCCTCAATGCCCTCGGTCGCCTCCAATTCTTCGAACTGGGCCGGCGGGACGCCGTCCACAATATCGACCTCGCCGGTGCGCAACGCCTGAACCGCGGCGGCATCATCAGGGAGGACCCGGAAGATGAACTCTTGGATGTTCGGAACGTCGGTGTAGTACTCCTCGAAGCGGGTCAACGTGACGTGATCACCCTGAACCCACTCCACGAACTTGAAAGGGCCGCTCCCGATGACCCGGCTTGGATCCGCACCGGTGCTGCCAGGATCGGTCGGCCACTCCGCTGGTGGCACGTTCTCCCAGATATGCTTCGGCACGATGGGTACGAAGACATCATAGAGGAACGTGACCAATCGATCCTTCGCCACGAGCTGGAAGGTGTGCTCGTCGATCGCCTTGTAGGATGCGATGGCGGCCTCGTTGGACGTCAGATACGTCGTTCCCGTCTCCGGGTTCAGAGCAGCGTCGAAGCTGAAGACGACATCCTCTGCCGTCACAGGTTCGCCGTCATGCCAAACAGCGTCTTCGTGGAGATGGAAGGTGTATGTCACCCCGTCAGGGGCGATTTCCCAAAAGTTGGCAAGGCCGGACGGAACCGGCTGACCATTGATGACGCTGCTGCCGTAGAGCGTTTCGTAGACCGTGCCCAGGATTACGTCGAAGGTTGGTGAATCTCCCGCCAGCATGGCGTTGACGGTGCTGATATCTGTCGAGTCGCCAAGGATGACTTGGCCGCCCTGGTTCTGGGGTTCCTCGAACGGGAATGCTTCCCGAACGTTCTTCAGGTACTCTTCAGTGGTGATGGACGTGATAGTCTCGCCCGCCCCACCGGCGGCAGGGGATCCCTCCTGGGCGAGGGCTGCCTCTGTCCGGAGAGCAAGTCCGATCGTTGACGCCGAGAGACCGATGGCCGCCGCTCGCTTCAAAAACTCGCGCCGATCGACCCGGCCCGCACGGACCTCGCCGATCAATTCCTCGAACTGCCGACTCCGACGAAACATCAGGCCAACTCCTCCGCTGCTACCGACCCGAGCTCTCACCCGGCCACCGTGGCCAGTTGAGCTTTCGAGCGCCATCATCGCCGCCCGCAAGCCGTTTGCCCATCTAGCTTGTCAGCTAGCGCGTCTCACCTCTCAGCCCGGGCGATCCGCGTCCACAGACCGTCCCTGCACCCAAGCGCAACGTGCTTGCACTGCAAGGCAGATCGATGGATGGAAACGACGACGGAGGGATCTAAGACGCCGAAGTGCTCAGGTAATCGACATAGTCGATGCGGGACTATAGCTAGTGCCCCGAAACCATGTCAAATAGAGCGTAGCATTTTTCGTACCCAGCCTAAGTGGCCGGGATGGAGCCCACCGTCTGCCGTGCGGCGGTGGAGTCCAGTAGGGAGCGGCATGGACGGACGACAACGGTTGCGGGCGGCACGGGATCGTTGGTAGCATCCTGCTCCGCTGTCGAACCACCGCTGGCGGCGACGAGGCCATGAAACTGAGGGAACCGTGGAAGCAGTCGCTGAAGAGAAATATCGTCGCCTCCAATCGATTCTGGGCAACATGGCGTCTGTCCTCGTCTCCTTCTCCGGCGGCGTTGACAGCACGCTCGTTCTCCGCGTTGCCCATGATGTCCTTGGGGAGCGGGCAGTCGCTGCCACGGGGCTCTCACAGACATACGCGGCCGACGAGATGGCCGAGGCGACGGCTATCGCCGAGGAGATGGGAGTCGAGCACCTCATTGTCTCGACGATGGAGTTGACTGATCCCCGTTACGCGAACAACAGTCACCAGCGTTGCTTCTTCTGTAAGACAGAGCTTTACGGGAAACTCTCGGGCGTCGCCCGTGGGCGGGGCCTACAGGTCGTGGTTGACGGAGCGAACGCTGACGACGCGGACGACTTCCGGCCAGGGATGCGAGCGGCTCGTGACCTCGGCGTTCGTAGCCCTCTGCAAGAAGCGGGATTAACCAAGCACGAGGTGCGACAAATTTCTGCGTTCCTCGGGCTCCGGACGTGGGACAAGCCCGCAGTGGCTTGCCTCTCCTCCCGGTTCGCCTACGGGGACCCCATCACCGTTGAGAAGCTGGCAAAAGTGGCCGCCGCGGAAGGATGTTTGAAAAGGCTCGGCTTTCGTGGCTTCCGGGTGCGTCACCACGATACGGTCGCACGGATCGAGGTTCCTCCGGAAGCGATGGCCGCGGTCGTCGAGCGGCACGAAGAGATCGTGGCAGGGATCAAGGCGGCCGGCTACCAGTATGTCGCGCTCGACCTCGAAGGCTACCGGCTGGGCAGCATGAACGAGGTGCTCCATGCGGGTCTCAAGCAGGGCCGACTACGGCGTGCGGGCGCTGTTTGACCTTGCCCAACGGTACGGACAAGGGCCGACCCAAAGCCGGGACATCGCGGCCCGTCAGGGCATCCCCGAAGCCTACCTGCACCAACTGCTCGGTGCTCTAAACCGGGCTGGTTTCGTTCGGAGCACCCGGGGACCCCTCGGAGGGCATGAAATCGCGCGTGATCCAGCGGAGATTACCGTGTTCGATATCCTGCACGTCCTGGATGGCCCAGACCGACGCGCCCACCCCCACCCGGGGAGCCAGTTCGACGGGGACGTCATTCATCAGACGTGGCATGAGCTTCAGTCGCGCTCAGAGGCGTTTCTGGCCTCGATTTCGCTGCGTCTTCTCGTCGAGCGAGCTCAGGTGACAGTCGCCAGAGCCGACTACAGCATCTGAAAGCGAGAGCCCGAGACCCCATCCCTTGTGCCCGGCCCCGGTTGAACGACGAGAACGGGCGGAGCAGGACCGCAGTTTGGAGAAGAGCCGAGGACCGGCGATCTGGTCCTCGGCTCTGGCGTGGCTTACGGCTTGCCGTCTTCCTCTATGGGGTCGATCTGGGCCCGCTGCAAACGGCCGCTGAAGTCGACGTAGATGCTTTGCCACTCGGTGAAGAAATCCAGAGCCGCCGTCCCTGCTTCACGGTGGCCGTTTCCGGTCGCCTTCGTCCCCCCAAACGGGAGGTGAATCTCCGCACCGGTCGTGCCCGCGTTGACATAGAGGATGCCGGTGAAGATGTCCTGCATGGCCCGGAACGCCTGGTTGACGTTAGACGTGAAGATCGAGGCCGAAAGGCCGTATTTGACGCCGTTGACGACATCGATGGCTTCGTCCAGCGAGTCAACTGGGATCAAGGCGGTGACCGGCCCGAAAATCTCTTCCTGGGCGATACGCATGTCGGCCCGGACCTCATCGAAGACCGTGGGCTGGTGGAAGAACCCTCGCGCCAGTTCGCCCTCACGGGCGATCTGCCCACCAGTCGCGAGTCTTGCCCCTTCCGCGCGCCCGACCTCGACGTAGCCGTTGATCGACTGCAACTGGCGCTCCGTCACCACAGGCCCGATGTCCGTGGTCGCCTCCAAGCCGTTACCCAGGCGCATGCCGCCCGCCCGGGCAACGAGGCGCTCGCTTAGCTCTTTTTGGACAGACCGGTGCACAACGACGCGGCTTGCGGCCGTGCAGCGCTGCCCGGAGGTGCCGAAAGCGCTCCAGAGAATGCCGTCGGTCGCCAACCCGAGATCGGCGTCGTCCATGACGATCACGGCATTCTTGCCGCCTAGCTCAAGAGAGATGCGCTTGTTGAGGCCGGCGCCTCGCGTTGCCACCTCGGTTCCCGTGTCGGTTGAGCCCGTGAATGACATGAGCGGGACATGCGGGTGCTCAACGATGGCGTCGCCCACCTCGGCGCCAGTGCCCATCACGAGGTTAACCACACCGGGCGGTAACCCCGCTTCCTCCAGCACCTCGATCAACCGTATGCCCATACGGGGCGTAAAGCTCGCCGGTTTGAACACCGCGGTGTTCCCGGCGATGAGGGCGGGCATCATCTTCCAGGATGGGATCGCCAGCGGAAAGTTCCAGGGAGTGATGATGCCGCAGACCCCGATAGGCTTGCGCACGGACATGTTGAACTTGCTGCGCATCTCGGATGGAGTGGTCTGACCATACATGCGCCGACCTTCGCCAGCCATGTAAAAGGTCATGTCGATGGCCTCTTGCACGTCGCCGCGGGCCTCGTCGATGACCTTGCCCATCTCCTCCGTCATTTCGCGGGCCAATTCCTCTTTTCGATCGAGGAGGATCTGAGCGGCACGGTAGAGGATTTCGCCCCGTCTTGGGGCGGGGTAGAGGCGCCACGAGTCGAACGCCTGCCTAGCCGCTTGGACCGCAGCCTCGACGTCCTCCTTGCCCCCCTTTGCAAAAACCCCGACGAGTTCGCCCGTGGCCGGGTTACGGCGCTCGAACGTCTGGCCCGATTGGGCGTCGGTCCACTTTCCGCCAATGTAGTTGCGATAGAGTTCCGAAGCCACGCTGTCCCTCCTGCATGCATTCATCGCTGTCACCAGGTGGAACCGCTGGAAATCCAGCTTCTCCACCCGTGCCGACCATTGCTCGCCCCGGACAAACGAAAACCGGCCATGACCCTCGCGGGATTGGCCGGTGGTCAAACATTGCTGAGATCGGCATCAGGGTGCAATCAAACGGCAAGGGGTACGGAATTGGCTCCCCGACTAGGACTCGAACCTAGAACCTACCGGTTAACAGCCGGGCGCTCTACCATTGAGCTATCGGGGAATGACCTCTCTAGATCGAGCCAGAGTCTACCACATCGAGGGCTGAGCGCAACGTCTGAGTACGGCGTGAGGCCTAGAGGCCGCCGCCTGCGCGAAGTTGGCGCAGGCGGCGCTCGCTGACTACACTTGTTCGGTTAGCGTCCCGCATGCGCCCTTTCGGATCGATGCCTCGATCTGGTTGTGCCAGTGGCGGAAAGTGACTGGAGTTTTGGTGAGCGCCCCGATCCGTCTCAGCGACGAAGACATTGACTACCTGCTGACCCTCCTGCGGAATGCGTCTCAACCGGTGACGACTCAGCAGTTGATTGACGCTCTTCGAGGACAGGCGAGCAGGGACTGAACAGGCGTCCGTGACGGCGACGACGACACACCACGGGCGGGAGGCACGGTAAGTGATGGTTACGCAGGTCGAGCGCGGGGCACTAGAGTTTATTGGCTCGGATGACGATCGGCGGCTCGCCGAGCAGATGGTTGCCTTGATGAGCGCCCACGGGCGGTTCATGTCGGCAGATGCGGCGATCCGGGTAAGTGTTGCTTCCATAGCCTCATTTCTCGGCCGGGACGAGCCCTCCCTGACATCCGATCGGATTCGCGCCGTAGCGGAGTTGAACCCGGCGGTCTTTGCCGTCGAGTTCGTGAACGAGGAGCCAATCCTCATCTCCACCAGAGGCGGCCGGGCTCCTGGCGCCGTCGCGGACGGATCCCGTCACTCCTTCGCGAAGCGCTTTCTGACGCCACTACCGAAACCTGAGGCTCCGGCCCAGCCCGCGCGCGAGCGCGCCCGGGTCGACCCCTCCTGGGCCACACTCCCCGCGACCCTTGTCGGGTTCGATGAAGAAGACCTCGATGCGGATGAGCAGCCCATCGAGCCAGTCGTCATCGAGGCGCCGGTTCCGACTGCGGATGTGGCGGCCGAGGATGAGACGGCGGTCGCGACTGACGGGACTACGGAGGCCCAGATTGAGGAGCCGCAGCCTGAGGAGCAACCGGAGACGCCGCTGGCACGCACCATTACCGTACCGGCGGTCTCAACCCCGGACGTCACAGGCGTCGACGATCGAGAACTGGCAGCGGCGATCAGGGAGCGGCTCAGGGCAGACGTTCGACTCGCCAACTTCGGCGAGCAATGGATGGCCGAGGATCGTGTGCCTCGCTTCAGCCGGGGTGATTTGCGCCGGATGAAGGAGTACATCCAGGAGCAGGAGCAGCCGCTGACGGACGACCTGCTCGCTCAAGACGTGCTCTCGGTGCGGCCGAACTCGCCCGATTTCGACCTGATGCGGTTTGCCGTCAATTTCCGTCTCTCCCGGGAGCACCGGGACTTCGACTTCGTCGGTACGGCCAATCAGCGCTTTTGGAGCACGAACGGTCTGCCGCAGATCGGCACGACCCGGCGAAAGCCGAACGAGATTGGCACCGACTACCGCTTCCTCCTGGAGGAACTTGCTGAGGAGCCGGAGTACCGATCCGTCAACAGCGTGGATCACGTCCTGAGCTTTTACGAGTATCACCACGGGTTGCTGCCCTACGATGCGGACCTTCAGCGCATCCTGCCGGCGCCGATGCTGCCGGAGCAGCGGTCGGCGGTGCTCACCTTCGAGACGCCCCAGTCCTACACGACCTATCTGGTCGAGCTGCGTTACCCCACGCCGAACCGAGGTGGGTTCATCCTGGGCCTAGATGACTTCTACACCGAGAATCTTGTGCCTGGGGCCCTGCTTTCGCTCACGCGCACGGATAACGACGGACACTACATCGCCGAGTACCTGGCGGCCGGCAACCAGAGCGCGCGGCTTCTGGAGCTGGACGAGCGCCGGGCTCAGCGGTATGTCTTCCGCCCGACGACCTATGGCTGCGCCGTGGCGGACGAGATGCTGTTAACGGAGGAGCGCTTCCCGCGTCTGGCTTCTGAGAAGCCGCTGGACGAGAAGAGTCGCCGGCGACCGGAGACGGTGGTCGCTCTGACCTTCGAGCGGATTGGCGATCAGACCGACAGCCCGGGGCTCTCGGCAACGTTTGACGGCCTCCTAGCAGCCGTGAACATTGAGCGGCCGTTCACGCCGCGTCTGCTTCGATCGGTTCTGGACAACGATGAGACAGGGGCGTTTGCCCGGGATTCCGATAAAACCGATGCCTACACCTACGTCCCCGGAAGCTCTTCCTGATCAGAAGCAGGATGTCGCATCGGCGCTCCTCGCTCTCGCCCGTGGCAGTGTGCGGGCGTCCGATGTGGCTAAGTTCTCCGACCTGGACCGGCCGGCGGCGCGCATCTTCGCTGCTGGCTGGCCCCAGTTGCCAGAGCCCATCCGCGTAGATGTCGTGCGCGAGATGAATGCGCTGTCCGAGGATCGACTGGACATCAACTTCGGCCGTGCATTGCGGGTCGGTCTCGACGATGCGTCGCCCGAGGTTCGCCAACTGGCGATCGAGGGGCTGTGGGAAGATGATCGATCCGACCTGGCCGAGCGCCTGCTCACCCTGCTTGAAGCGGATCCGTCGGTCGCCGTCCGGGTCGAAGCAGCGCGGGCGCTCGCGCGCTTCGCGGACTTGGCGATTGAGGGTGATGCCGCTAGTCCGTGGGCGGCTCGCCTCCGGTCGGCGCTGATCGACGCCGCCTCCAGCGAAGCGGAACCGAGCGTCGTTCAGCGGGCGGCCCTCGAAGCAGTGGCGGTCTTTCAAGAGAGCGATGCGGTTCGGCGCTTGATTCGTGACGCTTACGATTCCGGTGATGCTGATCTCGAGGTTGGCGCCATCCACGCGATGGGCCGTAGCGGCGATGAGCGGTGGCTGGATTCCGTGCTTGAGAGCCTGGAGAGCGATGATCCGGAGATGCGCTTCGAGGCGGCGCGCGCCTGCGGGCGCCTCCTCGACCAGCGGGCCTTGCCGCCGCTTCGCGTTGCCGCGGAAGACGAAGATCCGGAGGTGCGGCATGCGGCCATCTCGTCGATTGCCCGCATCGGCGGAAAAGAGGCCAGCCGGCTTCTGCTCACTCTGACGGAAGACGCCCCAGAGGCAGATGTCGAGATCATTGAAGATGCTCTGGAAGAGATCAGAGGGGACAGCTTGGACGGGCAATGGTGACAGCGGCTCCTGAAAGTTCGTCGTCTGTTTCAAGCCCACCCACCTCCCATCCTGACGACGGCGATCCATTAGCATCCGAATCTTCCCCAGCCGAGCGCTGGAACACCGAACTCACCCGTCATGGCGGTCACCTTCTGCAATCATGGCAGTGGGGTGAATTTAAAGGGCGTCACGGATGGGAGGCGGAGCGGATCCGGGTAAAGCAGCCGGCGGGCACGGCGATGGCTCAGGTGCTCTTCCGCCACCGAGGACCGGTCAGCATCGGCTACATCCCGCGCGGACCTGTACTCGCGGGGGATCGTTCGGCACTCTTCGAAGCGCTCGTGAAAGAGGTCGATGCAGTTTGCCGCGATCGGCGGGCGATCAGCTTGCTCGTGGAGCCGGACGGCCGGCTCGGGTTGAGCGGCACCTACAAGGCGGCCGGGTTCGTGCGGAGTTGGGACGCATTCCAGCCGGTTCGAACCGTCAAGGTGCCGCTCCTCGATGACCAAGCTCTGCTCGACCAGATGCATCAAAAGACGCGTTACAACGTTCGCCTAGCCCAGCGACGCGGGGTGGTCGTTGAGCGGCGTGACGGTGACGAGGACGCCATCAACACCTTCTATGAACTCCTAGCCGACACGGCGCAGCGCAACGAGTTCGGAATTCACCAGTGGTCGTACTACGCTGATTTCATGCGCATCTTCGGGGAGCGCGCGCTCCTGCTTTTCGCGGTCATTGACGGCACTATTGCCGCAGGCCTGATCGTCGCGCGATTCGCTCACGAGGCGATTTACATGTACGGGGGGTCGTCGACAGCGTTCCGAGCCCACGGCGCCGCCTTCCTCCTCCAGTTCGAAGCGATGCGGTGGGCCCGCGACCAGGGCTGCAGTCGCTATGACCTCTGGGGCATCCCCCTCCAAGACCCCGGATCGTCCGAAGATGCCCGGCGAATGGCCGGTACGCACGGTGATGATTGGCGCGGCCTCTACAACTTCAAGGTCCGCTTCGGCGGGGAAATTGTCTCCTATCCGTCGCCAATGGAGCGTCGCTACCATCCTGTCCTGTCATGGCTAGGGCGCCACGCAACGATCCTCCGTGGATAGCATTGGCACGGGAAGCCGCTCGTACCTCCTTCGTTCGCTCGCCGATGCGCTTTCGGACAGCCAATTCCGGGGTGATGGGGACGTCCTCCTGACCGGCGTTCGGTACGACTCGCGTTTGGTTACTCCCGGCGATCTCTTCGTGGCCCTTCGCGGCGCGGACTTCGATGGACACGACTTCGTGCCTGATGCTATCGGGCGCGGCGCCGCCGCCCTAATGGTTGAGCGGGACTTGGATGTGTCCGTGCCGCAGCTCGTTGTCCCAGACACGCGCTCTAGCCTAGCGGTCGTTGCCGCTCGGTTCTATGACCATCCGTCCCAGCATCTCGGGGTCATAGGTGTTACGGGGACAGATGGGAAGACCACCACCTCGTATCTTATCGATGCGATCCTGCGCGGCTCTGGCAAGAAAACCGGAATGGTGGGGACGGTCGCGATCAGAATCGGTGATTTGGTGGATCACCACGCCAGCCGACAGACGACACCCGAATCGCTGGACGTTCAGCATTATCTGCGAGAGATGGTCGACGCTGGTGTGGAGTGGGCTGTCCTTGAGGCGACCTCCCACGGGCTCGATCTTCATCGTCTCGACGAGACGCGGTTTCTTATTGGGGCAGTGACCAATATCACCCACGAACACCTTGAGCACCACGGGACAGTAGAGGCGTACCGCCGGGCGAAAGGGGTGTTGTTCGAACGGGTGGCAGACGCTAGGGGAACGGCCGTGATTAACGCCGATGACCCCGGCGCTCTGGAAATGGTCGAGTTTGCGTCCGGCGCGTCCCTCATCCGGTATAGCATCTCGGGTCGTCCTGCAGACTTGATGGCGGAGAAGGTTGCCCTCCGGTCGACCGGCTCCAGCTTTGAGATGACGGATGGCACGACGAGGTGCCGCGTCGACCTGCCGTTGATTGGGGGGTTTAACGTTGAGAACGCTCTTTGTGCAGCAGGAGTGGCGCGAGCAGTGGGCCTCCCGTGGAATGTCATTGTTGACGGTCTGGAGAAGGTCGAGCCGATCCCCGGCCGGTTGGTGCGAGTCGACGCTGGTCAGCCCTTCAGTGTGATCGTGGACTACGCGCATACGCCGGAGTCGCTGGCCAAAGTGCTCCGGCTTCTCCGGACGCTTCATCCGAGCGGGCGCCTCATCGTCGTCTCGGGCAGCGCTGGCGAGCGTGATGTCCAAAAGCGACCACTCCAGGGGGCAGTGTGTACTCGCCTGGCAGACTTCAGCGTGTTCACGAGCGAGGATCCCCGGTTCGAAGATCCGGACGGGATCATCCAGCAGATTGCTCAAGGGGCGGTGGAGGCCGGCGGTCGGGCCGGAACCACGTTTGAGATGCTCACCGACCGGCGAGATGCCATCCGGCGCGCCATCGGTATCGCGGCTCCCGGCGACTGCGTCCTACTGGCGGGCAAGGGGCACGAGGGCAGCATTATCTGGGGGCGAGAAAAGCGGCCCTGGAACGAAGTGGAGGTGGCCAGGGAGGTCCTCGGCGATCGGAGTTCATGATGGGTGCCGCACTTCAAGCGTGACCCTTCCTGTGTTGGCGACGGTGTTATTAGCGCTCTCGTTGGCGACGCTTCCCGACCGTAGCCCTGCCTCCTCCCTGGCCGACCGCTACGTACCGGACGGGCCAATCCTGTTTGCCCGCCATGGGGACATTTGGACCTGGAGCGAAGGATCGGCCCGATTGCTCTTCCGCGCCCAGGGAGCAACGGACCCCCGATGGGCTCCTGATGGGAAGGCAGTTCCGTATGTCTCGGTTGGCGATGGCTTCTCGGATCTCGTCCTCCACTCCCTCGTGGATGGGCAGGACACGCCCCTGACTGAGAACTGGCCTGCGTTTGAACCTGGTAGCCACGAGTACGAGAACAACAGCGTCTGGGTCCAAGGCGCAGCCAGGTCCGCTACACGAACGATCGCCTACCCATCCGAAATCGACTCCTGGGACATGCCAATGGCGCTGTAGTTGCTGGAGGGCTCCTACGCACTCCCCAGCCTGGACCAATGCCGGACGCAGAGAGGGCATCAGCATCTCGAAGGACGGCATCCTAGCCGCCTATACCGAGCGGCCTCTCCAACCAGGGAGCAACTCAACTCGGCTGATGGTGCGCAACCTCAGCGACGGATCAGTCACACTGCTCGCCGACGACGAGGGAGGGGTGTTTGATCCGGCAATCTCGCCTGATGGCATCAGGGTCGTGGTTTCCATGCGGGCAGCAGACGGCGCGGCGGACCTCTGGCTGATTGATCGACAGGCTGGTGACCGCCAACAGCTAACCCGGGAAGCCTAGGCGGTTGAGGCAACACGGTCACCAGACGGGGAGTCGCTAGCCTATCTGACGCCGGCCGGTGACGGCTTTGCCCTCAGGGCGCTACGATGAGCGGGGGTGTGCGGCCGGGCACCCCTCGCGAACTCGGCGCCTTCGTCGGCCTCGTTGCAACCGGTGGCCCCTCTTGGACCTTCGAACTGGTGCCCACGGTCTCCTAGCCTGCTCCCGTCTCGCCTTTTCCATTGGATGCCGGAACCAGCGTTAGCCCAAGATCCACAAGTTGATCCGGGTCAACCGGCGCTGGGGCGGCGAACATGACGTCGA
>JAUJMG010000017.1 GCA_030446955.1 Thermomicrobiales bacterium | reverse complement strand
TGGTGAGGATCGCGAACGCCGACACCCGCAAGGAGATCTCCCCCATGCGGGTCCGAAAGAGACACCCTGTCGCCTGAACGAAGTCCCCCAGGTCGTAGAGCTTGAGAAAAGCCGCGAACGGCTCGTCTCCAACCTCATCCCGCCGGAGGTAGAGCTGCAGCTCACCGTGGCCATCACGAATGTGGGCAAAGATGGTCTTGCCCTGGTGCCGCCGGCTGACGATGCGGCCGGCGATGGTGATCTGCACCGGGTCCTCACCTCCGTCCAGGGAAGCCTCGATCCCTTCAAACCGAGTCAGCGCCTCTACAGTGGTGTGGGTGCGGTGAGCACGCGGCGGATAAGGATCGGCCCCTTGCTCGCGGAGTTGATCGACCTTCTGCCGCCGAATCTCTTGGAGTTCCGAGAGTTCCATGGGACCTCGATGCTGCCTTGTTAACGTCTAGGGTCTGGGCGTCGAAGCGAAGATCGCTCGTCAATCTCCCAATCATCGCGCCGTCCTATCAGGTCATGAGGGCACCGCTCGATGGCAGGGAGATAAGCGGTCGCTAGGAGACCTCGACCACGGTGTAGACGATGGTGCCGCCGGGTGTGGTGACGGAGGGCGAGTCCCCCTTTCGGCATCCCACGAGGGCGCGACCAACCGGGGACTCTGTCGAGATGGTACCGACCAGGGTATTGGCCTCCTCCGGTCGCACCAAGATCCACGTCTCCTCCTCCCCGTCGTCGCTGCGGAGGGTCACGCGGGAGCCGAGGCCGACGGAGTCGTCGTTAGCGTCACGCCGGATGACCTCGGCACGCTGCAGCGTCTGCTCGAGGTCCCGGATGCGGGCATCGACGAGGACCAACTCTTCTTTCAGCTCCTCGTACTCGCTGTTGTCAGAGATATCCCCGTGCTCATTGGCTTCCTGGATACGTGCCGCGAGGTTTGGTCGCTTCGTCCCGAGCAAGGTTTGCAGCTCCTCCTCGAGCCGCGCCTTG
Source organism: Thermomicrobiales bacterium (assembly GCA_030446955.1). Classification (GTDB taxonomy): domain Bacteria; phylum Chloroflexota; class Chloroflexia; order Thermomicrobiales; family UBA6265; genus LC2-1. The sequence continues at coordinate 22,985 of JAUJMG010000017.1, read as the reverse complement.
CCGCCGGAAGTGAGCTGCACGCCGCGATCCTTGACCATGGGAACGTCCTTTCATCGTGACCCGGGACGGGCGGAACCGGTGCTACCTCGGATTACCGGTCAGCCTCCACCGCAATCACTGCTCGTCCGGGACTCGCGGATCAACCGAAGGCGACATGTGCGCGAGATGCGAGCTGCAAAACCCCGGCCGAGCGATAGCAAAAAAGACGAGAAGGAGCCAAAGGCCGACGCCCCCAGCTCCCCGCGTTAGGCAGTATATGGCGGTCACTCCAGACTGTAAATTCGGCAGCCTCGGCCCATGTCGTCAACATCAGCTCGGGGCTTTCATCGCTTGGCCATCCCTAACGGTCACCGATGTCCGACCGTCCGCCCTCGCCAAGGTGTCCGCTCTGCCGGGATGGGGCTGCCCTGTCTTGGATCCCGCCCCGATTGGTAGCATCCGCGTTGACGGCTGGTAGGCGATGGGATACCATCGCCGTTGGAACGTCGCGCCCGCGGCGCTCCGTTGTCGTGTGGGTCCACCGCCCCGGCCTCGCGGTGATCGCGACGCCCGACCCACACCCGGTCCCGTGAAGGGAGTCTCGTTGGACGCTGGCAGTCCCAGTCCCGCTCAAGTGGAAAGGGCCCCGGACTAGCCGGACGCGTCGCGCCTCCCCCGCGGAGGTCGCCCGCCCCGGTTGAGTCCGGGGCACGTGATGCCGAGATTCGTCATGAACTCGGCGGAAAGGGCGACCCGAGCATGCAGCAGCAACGCTCCACGCGCTACTACATCGTTAAGGCCAACGACCAGCCGGTCGTGCGCTCGATCCCCGTGCATCCGCGACCGGCTTGCGCCGTCACAGCCGCGTCGACGCCACCCACCGACGAACGAACGAGCCAAGCCCCCACGATGCCTCTGGCGTTGGGGTCCCGGGGGTATCACCGTGGTCCTGCCCGGGTAACTCACCTGGTGCGTGACGCGGTCCGCCTACGCGGAGCGGGCCGTTGAGCCGCCTTCGTCGATGACCGAACTGGCACCTGTGGAAACCGAGGCCACCGACCGCGTCGATGCCGAAGTCTCACTCCTCATCGGGCTGCGCGAAGCCGTCGCCGGTGGTGACGCCGTGCGAGCGCGGGCATGCGCGGTCCAGATGCTGGAGGAAGACGCCCTTGCCCTTCTGGAAGACCTTCGCCCTGCCGAACTGAGCCGCTTGTTCGCCATTGTCGGCGATGAGGCGCTCGCTCAACTTCTGGGCCGTCTCGACGACCGCGACGCCGCTGGCATCCTCTCCAGAATGTCGGCTGCTCAAGCAGCGGACATTCTGGAGGAGATCGACCCCGACGACGCAACCGACATCGTCGACGAGATCGACGAGATCGACCCCGCCGTCGCCGAAGGCATTCTGGTCGCAATGGAGCCCGCCGAGGCGGCGGAGATCCGGGACCTGATGGCCTACCCGGCAGACACGGCCGGCGGCATCATGACCCCGGCCTTCGTCGCCATTTCCCCGGACCTCCGCGCCGACGAAGCGGTGGCGGCCCTCCGACGGGTGGCCGAAGAGGCCGAGACCGTCAACTACGTCTACGTTGTTGACCCCAACGAAAAGCTGCTCGGCGTGCTCTCCCTTCACGCCCTCGTACTCACTCGCAGCACCACTCCTGTCCGGGATCTGATCGTGCGGGACGTGATTACCGTGCCCGTCGATGCGGACCAGGAAGAGGCCGCCCGGATTTTGACCGAGCGAGACCTGCTGGCGCTGCCCGTGGTCGACCACGATGGGCGGCTGCTGGGGATCATCACTGCGGATGACGTGGCGGACGTGCTGGAGGCGGAAGCAACGGAGGACATCGAGCGGCTTGGTGGTTCCCAGCCACTAGAGGAGCCGTACCTGCGGGCCAGCCCAATCCTGCTCTTCCGGAAGCGCATCGTCTGGCTGCTGGTTCTATTTCTTGCCCAGTTCGTCACGATCGCCGTGCTGGATCATTACGAAGCCGATCTAGCGCAAGCAACCGTCTTAAGCCTGTTCGTGCCGATCCTCATTGGAACGGGCGGCAACGTTGGCAGCCAGACGGTGACGACGATCATCCGGGCAATGGCCGTCGGTGAGGCGGCCCCACGCCATGCTCTTCGCATCGTCGGCAAAGAGATGACGACCGCGCTTGCACTCGGCGCCACCATGGCCGTGCTGATGTTCTTTCGTGGCTTCTTCAACTCCGATGGTGGCACACGCCTAGGGCTCACGGTCGGCGCCACGGTGCTAGCCCTGACAGTTTGGGCCGCGATGGTGGGGGCACTGTTGCCATTGGGCCTGAGCAAACTGCGGGTTGATCCGGCGGTGGTCTCGGCGCCGTTTATCACCTCCCTGGTCGATGGCACGGGCCTCATCATCTACTTCACCATGGCAAATCTCTTCTTTCTCTGAGATCCGCTGAAGTCGAGTCTTCCCACGCGGGGTCACGTCTCCTCCCGTGACTTAAGTAGTTTCTCAAGCAAAGTCGATCTGCTCCTGGTATGCCGTTTGCAAGGACGATCCCAGCGCTCGCACGGTGGAGCCGTGCCCCTTCGACGCTGCCTATCGCCTCACCCCCGGCATGACGTTCTGACCCGGAGGCGATCGAAGGGCTGCGCCGAGTGCTTTCAAGCGGATGGAGAGGAATGAACACGGGCTGAGTCAGGGAGCGAAGGCCCATCCCCCCGGAGTCCCCAAGGCGCTTCGTTGCCGACAGCAGAAGGAGCACGCAATGGATTATCCCGCTTCCCGCCCCTTGTCGATTGAGACGGGCGCCATCGTGACAGCAGGAGACCAGCAGATCGGGATCGTGGAAGAGGTTGTGGCGGATCCAAGCACCGGGACGCCGAGCCAGCTTCTGGTGTACCAAACAGCCGATGCAAGCTATCTCAGAATCCCTATCGAGCAGGTTGATACTGCGGCATCAACGGCTACGGAGGTTCGCTTGATCGCGACGCCGGCGGACCTGTCCACCTATCAAGATACAGGGCATCGTGAAGGCATCAAGACCAAGCTGGGCGCAACACTGGCTGACGGTGAGCTGTTCGTCCCGGTCCACGAGGAGGTCTTGGTTCCCACGACGCGTGAGATTTCCCTCGGTGAGGTGGTCATCCGTAAGCGCGTCGAGCAGGTGCCGAGCGAGACGACCGTCAATGTGGGCCACGATGAGGTGCTCGTGGAGCGGGTCGCGGTGAACCAACAGATCGATACCGCACCGGCGCCCCGTCAGGAGGGTGACACCCTGGTCGTGCCCGTGGTCGAGGAGGTACTCGTTACCGAGAAGCGTCTCATGCTGCGCGAGGAGGTTCGGATTACCCGTCGCCGGCGCACCGAGCAAGTGACCGTGAGCGACACCGTCCGGCGGGAAGTCCTAGATGTCGAGGAGAACATCCCGACTTCGGCGCAGGGCTCACCCGAATCGACGACGGTTGACTCCAGCAACCGGCCTCTGACCTAACGGTCGCCGGCGCCACGCTACTCCCGGGAGCCCCGCCATGCCCGGTCGCCGTCCCTCAGAGCGTCGCCCCGGACGCTCCGCCCGTCACGCCGGCCGCGAGCCGGCCGCGATCGGCTGGATGACGCCGTCCGTCGGAGCGCGCAGTGATAGCGTGGTGGCGGTGTTCGAGCGGGACCGGTTAAGCAGCGGACTCGCGGCCCTCCACCGGGACCGCTATGGACCACATTCCCGTGTGCTGGACGGAGCACGCGGCGACCTTCCAGCCCAACTTCGCCGCGCTGGCGTCGACGCGCCCCTTGACCTGCGCGGCCTGAGGACTGAGACGGTGCTGGTGCTGGTGAACGCACCGGGGCGCGCCTTGCAGGTGGCCACCCTCCTGAGCGACGCCGGAGCCCGGGAAGTCCACGTCCTCGGTGCTACTGACCAGGGTCGCGACCACGAAGGCTTACAAGACCACGACATCATGATGCCTGGGTCGGACCCGGCCCACCAGACCGAGTCCGACCCTTCGTGACAGGTTAACCGTTGGGAACCAATCTCGCGGGTCAGTTACGCCGATCCGCCCTTGCTTCCACCACCCACCTCGATCTCCTGCGCTTGGCTTGACCCGCTACTAGTGCGGACCGGAATGGTGCGCGGCTTTGCCTGATCGGCCTTGGGGAGCGTCACGGTCAGCACGCCGTCCTTGAACTCAGCGTTGGCGGCGTCCGCCTTCACCGCGGTCGGCAGCGAGACGCCGCGTTGGAATGCGCCGAAGCGACGCTCTCGTACCAACCAACGTCCCTCTTGGTCGCTCCCCTCTGAGCGCTCCTCGCGCCGCTCGCCACGAATCTGAAGGGTATCCCCGAGGACGGTGATATCGACATCAGCGGGGGCGACTCCGGGAACCGATGCGGTCACGATGAACGCGTCCGCGGTCTCACGGACATCCAGGGCGAGGCCTGACACCGTCTCGCCTTGGCCGGGGCGGGGGCGAACGAAGCTATCTTCCAACAGGTTGTTCATCGCTTCACGCAAGCTCACGATGTCTCCAAACGGGTCCCAGCGGGAAATGCTCATTGAGGTTCCTCCTGATGATCTAGGCCGCAAGACAAGACGCGGTGGCAAAGATTTGTTCGCGTCCTGCGTGCCAAGAGCGCGGCATTTAGAGGTGGATTTCGCCCGCGGCCCGTTGCTGATCCCGACCCGTTCTCATTGACACACGTTCACCCCGGGCCTGATGCTGCACCCCGTCATGACGCAGCACCAACCGGACGCCGTCCCACTGAGCAGGCACCACCGGAGTTCCCTCAGCAGGTGGCGCCGCACTGCGCGGATCATCCACGCATATCTCGTCTTACCCCATGCGGTACCGGTCCTCGTGGTGTTGGGAACCACGGCGGCGTTCGCCGTGCTGGCGGTCGATGGCCTACCACCGCGGGATAGCCTGGTGCGACTTCTCCTCGCGATGCTCGGGGGGCAACTCGCGATTGGCGCCGTCAACGAGGTCGTGGACGCTGAACTAGATGCGATCTCCAAGCCGCACAAACCCATCCCAGCCGGGTACGTTTCCGTGCGTGCCGCGCTCGGCCTGGCCACCATCTCGCTCCTCGCCATGCTCTGGTTCAGTGCCGGGTTCGGCCTTCCCTCACTGCTGCTCTGCGCGTTTGGCACGGGGGCCGGACTGGTCTACGACCTCTGGCTGAAGCGCTCCTTTTTCTCGTGGCTGCCCTACCTCATCGCCCTGCCACTGCTGCCGATTTGGGTGTGGACGGCTATGGCACCCGCCGGATTCGATGCCCGATTGCTTGCCTTGTACCCGCTTGGCGCCTTCGCGGTCGTCGGCGTCCACTTGAGCCAGGCCCTGCCGGATACAGTGGGAGACCGGGCCGCCGGCATCCACAGCCTCTCCAGCACGCTCGGTGAGCGTCGCGCGATCATTACCTGCTGGCTCGCGACGCTCGTCACGCCGCTGCTCGCTGTCGCCGTCGCTCCGCTCCTCGTCGACCAACCCCAGGTCGTCTGGCTTGCCGCGGTCGCGGTTGCCCTACTCGTCGGGCTGGATGTCGTGCTCTATACCGCACGGCCGCGGCTAGGTGTGATGGCCTGCTTTCCCTGCGTCGCCGTCAGCACCGCCGTGATGGGATTGGGCTGGGTGCTCGCTCTGGGTTGAGGGAACGGGGATCGGAGTAACGGGCTTCACCGCGCAATGAAGGAGCACCGATGGTCGATCGGGAGAGACTGTTTCGGGACCTGGACGACGCGCGAGCGCTGCTGCTCGCGGCCTTGGAAGGGATGACTGACGAGGATTTGGGCCCTCATCTCCCCGGGCACGCTTGGACCGTAGCGGATCTCCTTCACCACATCACGGCCTGGGACGAGGTCGGGGCGGCCACTGAAGGCCATGGAGACCGGCGCAACCCTGGACGCCTTTGTGGCGGATGTCGATGCCTGGAATGAGCAGATCGTCGCCGCTCGCCACGGTCAGGATCCGGAGACCACGCTCATCGATCTCCACGCGGCGCAAGAGCGCCTGCGGTCGGCGCTTGCAGCGGTGCCGTCCTCCCTCTGGGACCAGACCCGGACCGCACCGGGAGGCCAGCCGGTCAGTCTCCCTGGGATTTGCGCCACCTGGACCAGGCACGACATTGAGCACGCCGCCGAACTACGGGTCGTGCGCGACCGCGATCCGGCCGGAGGTCCGCAAACATCCTGACCTGAGTCTTGGCATCGCACTCTTGGAATAAGAGCATGTCTCCGCGTCCCTCCCCCACCTCCCTGCCGGGCTCTTGGCGCAACTGCGACTCAGATCCATGGCTCCGCGTCCACCGTGACACGGCAACCAGGCGTCAATGATGGGTGTTCGGCAGAGGCTCGGCAGCTCTCCAACACCTCAAGGGCGTTCAATCATCACCCCGAGATGCTCCGCCCGTGATCCCTCAACGGGGCGGACTCCCCGCGCCGATGGTACGCGTTATGCAAACCCGTTTGGACTCAGGCGGATCTGGAAGGCGTCCTACCAACAATCGATGTCGGGAGAGGAGCGATGGGAATGGGGTCTTTACCAGTCCAGCCTGCTGCTCGGCTAACAAAGATCGGATCGCTCATCCTGCTCGGCGCAACGCTCGTCGGGTGCACTGGTCGCGGAGGCGGGTGGTTGCCCCCCGATGGGAGCCTCTTCTCCGAGCAAGCGACACTGGGTTTCTCCTTTAGCTGCGAACGGTCCTCCGCCAGCTACAACCTCCATCCCCCGACTGGCCAGCTACGCATCGAGTTGAATTACTCGGACCATGGCAGCAGCCCCCTGGGCGGTCCGTTCTCTATCCACGGGGAGGCGGATACGCTGGACCCAGTCCTCGAATCTATGATCTGCATTGGAAAGAACCCGCCACCGGACGAGAACGAGCTCATCTTCCAGGGACCGTACTGGGTCACCTTATCCCAGTCTTCCGGTTTCCCTGCTGAGTGCACCGAGACATCCTCGGATTCAGATCAGTCGCGATGCCGGTTTGAGGTGGCTGTGCGGGACAACGACGGCGACCGTGCCCCCTCGACGGGTGATCACTTCTCCATCACGCTCTTCGCGGCGACGGATACTGCCTTCGCCGACTTCGATTCGGACACGGTCGTCTATCTCCGGGCTGGCCTCCTCGGGGGCGGCAAACTCGAGATCGACTGACCGGAATGCGTCGAATCATGCACCGCGTCCATCACCAGACGCCCACCTTCCCTACTACCAAGGGACGTGCTGTTGGGCCATGAATCGACGTGTTGTGCTCGGACGGTATCACGGCGCTCAGCCGGGGCGAGCACAGGGAACGGCGCAGGCGCACAGTCGGAACGTTGACGGACCCGTCCTAGACAATTCGAGTCGGACGCACTGGTGCTCGTCCCGGCGCGACCGCGCGACGTTCGGCGACAGCCGTCAGCGCCGCCGCGAGGCGCCGCACCCCTTCCTCGATTTGGTCCGGGGGCAGGCCGGAGAACGCCAGGCGCAGCGCATCGCGGCCGCCGCCATCGACATGGAAAAGATCTCCGGGAACGAACGCGACGCCCAGCCGGGACGCCTCCGCGAGCACCTCACGCGCCCGGAGCCCCCCAAGGAGGTGGACCCAGAGATAGAACCCGCCGGCCGGTGCACGCCAACTGAGCATCTCCCCGGCCTCGTGGCGAAGCGCACGCTCGAGCGCGTCACGGCGGGCGGTATATACGGGGACCAATCCGGCTAGGTGGCCGTCCAATTGGCCACGGTCGAGATACTCCGCAACCGCCCATTGAGCGAGCGGATTGGACTCTAAATCGACCAGGGCTTTGACCCAGGCAAGACGCTCAATCAGCGGCGGCGCGGCGACGACCCATCCCAGCCGAAACCCGGGGAAGAGCACCTTCGAGAAGGTGGAAAGGTAGACCACGGGGCTGGTCGGCCCGTCGGCGAGCGACAGGAGCGAGGGCACTGGTTCGCCCTCGTAGCGCAGTTCACCGTAGGGATCATCCTCAATGACCGGAACAGCGTGGCGCCGCGCGATGGCAAGGAGCCGCTGCCGCCGCTCGAGGGAGAGGGTCGCGCCGGTCGGATTTTGGAACGTCGGCAAGACGTAGATAAGCTTGATCGGGCGACGCTCCAACATCTCGCCGAGGCGATCCGGGTCCAGTCCCTCCCGGTCGGCCGGCATGCTCACGAGCCGTGCTCCCGCCGCTCGGAAGACCTGGAGCGCGCCAACGTAGGTGGGCGCCTCGACCGCGACGGTGTCCCCGGGCTCGATGAACGCGCGAGCGAGCAGGTAGAGCCCTTGCTGGCTCCCGCCACAGATGAAGACCCTGTTCGGGGGTACCGGCATGCCGAGGCGGGCCATACGTGCTGCAATCGCTTCCCGCAGCGGACCGTACCCTTCGGGTGGACAGTATTGGAGCAGGCCTTCTCCGCCCGGACCCAGGGCTTCGGCGAGGAGGGAGCGGAACGTCCGGGTAGGGTACGTCTCTGCTGCCGGCACGCCAGCGACGAACGAGATGACCTCCTCCCTGCCCGCCAATGCCGCGATGTCGGCCAACGCCGGATCATCCTCAACCATCGGGGCAAAGAGCTGCGGCCAGTCCAGCGGTCGCCCAGCACCACCGGCGCGAAGGTCAGACCGCCCCTGTACCGGGAACCGCTCCATACCTGCCGCGACGGTGGTGCCACGTCCGACATGGGCATGGACAAGCCCATCGGCGGCCAGCTCCCGGTACGCCGCGACAACGGTCGTGCGGTCAACTCCCAGCGCCGCCGCGAGGGTGCGCTCGGGCGGGAGCCGCGCGCCCGCGATCAATCTTCCCGCCGCAACCGCCTCCCGCACGCCCCCCTCGATCTGCCGGTAGAGCGGCGTCCGGGAGGAGCGGTCTAACCGCAAACCTAAATCAGCGTTGCCGTTGCCGGTTGTCCCCTTGGACATGGTCTTTCCCGGGTCCAAAGCGCCTTTAGTGCCATTGGCTCGAGGATACCCTGGGGCTGGCCGCAGTGCTATGGGCTCTGCTCATGCCTCCGTCAGTGGTCTGGACCACCATTTGAGGGTATTGACGACGGGTAGGGCCAGACCTATGATCCGCCCGCAGACCACAAGGCCATCTTGCACAACGGCGTGCGTGACAGCCACGAGGCCCGTAGGTTCACGGGCTGGGGACACGGACGGCCGGTGCAACCGGCGATGGAAGGATGGATCGCTTGAGTGGCGCACAGCTGCGGCTCGGACGCCTTTTCAACAAGCAGAGCGGGCGCTCGTTTATTGCCGCGATCGACCATGGGGTCACCATCGGCGCGGCCACCGGCGCCGAGCGCGCGATCGAAACGGTCGAGGCCGTCATCACCTGTGAGCCGGACGCCGTGCTGATCGGCCCGGGGCTCCTGCCCAAGACGGCACACCTGTTCGCGCATCGCGGCGCTCCGGCTCCGGTGCTGCGGGCCGACTTCATCATCAACGATCCGCGTCTCAAGGACCTGGGGGAGGGCTACCGCGTCCTCGTCTCACCCACGCATGCGGCTCACCTTGGGGCTGAGGCGTTCATCATGTTCCTCATCATGGGACCCGAGGAAGGTTCCATGTTCGCCGACAACGTGCGGGCAATCTCCCAGGCTGCCGAGGAAGCCCATAAGATCGGGCTGCCTCTCATCGTCGAGGCGGTCCTGTGGGGTTCGCGGATCAAGGACAAGCGGGATGCCGATCTCCTGACCTGTGCCTGCCGCACCGCAGCGGAGCTTGGCGCCGACGCGATCAAGACGGAGTGGACGGGGGATGTCGCCAGCATGGCGAAGCTAATCGAGTCCGTTCCGGCGCCGGTACTCGTGCTCGGCGGTCCGAAGACAGACAACCCTGAAACCGTCATCGACGCTACCCGTGGCGCGATGGAGGCAGGCGCTAAGGGTGTTGCGTACGGCCGGAACCTCTGGGGCGCCGATGACCCGCGTCAGATGGGCCAACGCCTCCGGGAGGTGATTCACGGCAACGTTCTCGTTGCCTCATAGTCTTCGAGCACAGAACCTATCGATTGCCGCTGACATGAGGCCCAAAACTGGGCAGAAGCACAGCCGCATCACATAGAGCGGGACGGCCCGGCTGTCCTCACTCGCAACGAGGGTTCGATTAGGTGCGGGATCGCGCCACTGAGAACCCGTCTTACTCTTGGGAGCACGGCTCTGGTCCCTATCGTGTCGGACCGCGCGGGCGGTCCAGGGGGACCGCCGGCGACGACGCAGGCGAGGCATCAAGGAGGAGACGCGCGGATGGCAGACCAGCGGGTGCACCAGCTCTTCGCCGAGTTGGCCAGCAATCAGATTGACCGGCGCACATTCATCCGCCGCGCCGTCGGCATGGGCCTCTCGGCGACCGCAATCGGGTTGTTCTTGAAGGCAGCCCCGAAGGTATCGGCGCAAGATGTTACCCCGGCCGCCGGTGGCACTGGCGGTCCTCCGATGGTTGCCCAACCCGGATCCGCTACTCAATTCTTCCAGGGACAGGAGCTAACGGTCCAGTGCATCGACGACTCCGTCAAAATCCCCTGGGAGGAGGTCCGATCGGAGTTCGAGGCGGCCACTGGCGCCAAGCTCACGATCATCGCCGACCCCATCGGCGAGGCGTTCCCGAAGCTGCTGGACGATCAGGCGACCGGCAATAACCAGATTGATGCCGCCATGATCGGCATGTGGTGGCTGGGAGACCTGGTCGCCGGTGATTACCTTCTCCCCTACGACGAGTACTACAACGACACGAGCGGCAAGTTCCCGGCCTTCAAGTTCGAGGACGAGCTGCCTGGTGTGCAAGCCCTGCGCACCTACAACGGCCAGAAGTACGTTGTCCCGTACGACGCCGACGGCCAGTGCCTCTACTACCGCCGCGATCTTCTGACCGATCCGACCCACATGGAGGCCTTCAAGGCCGAGTACGGGAAGGACCTCGCCGTCCCCCGCACCTGGCAGGATCTGCGCGACATTGCCAAGTACTTCAACGGCAAGCCGCTCGGCGGTGACGCTGGCAACGGCCACGGCATCTCCATGCACCTCAAGGTCGGCGGCCAGGGCATGTTCCACTTCATGTCCCTCTCAGCCCCCTTTGTGATCGGGCCCGAGAACCCGAAGCTCTACTGGTTCGACCCGGACAACATGGAACCGCTGGTCGCGAGCGAAGGCCACCGCCGGGCCATGGAGCTCTACCTGGAGTTGACCTCCTACGGCCCGCAGGCGATGGCCGGTTGGGCACTGGGGGAGGCGTGGGACTACTTCCTACGCGGCAACGCCGTCTTCACCTACTCCTGGGGTGACGTCGCGGCGCTGGCCGTAGAGCGCAACTCCTTCGTCAAGGGCAAGGTCGGCACCGCGGCGTTGCCAGGGACGATGTCCTACATCAACCCGAAGACGGGCCAGGAGATCACCACCACCGAACCGAACCTTGTCGGCAACACCACAGGTGGCTCCTGGGCCGGCGTGCTCATGAAGTCGTCGGACGTGCCGGAGTTGGCCTACTACTTCCTGGCCCTGACGGCGACGGAGGCCAAGCAGCGGTTCTACGCCGCTCGCGGCACCGACGGCGTCGATCCCGGACGGCTCAGCCAGATGCCGCCGACTGCTGTTGAAGCCGGGACGGGCAACATCGAGGACTACACCGCTCAGGGGTGGGTCCCAGAGGACGCCGCGGAGTACGTCAAGGCGTACTACGACAACTACCAAAACCCGGCCCAGCTGCCCTTCCTACGCATCCCGGGTACTTTCGAATACTGGACGAGGATGGATGTCCGCCTCTCCGAGGTCCTCACGAGCGGCGTGAGCCCAGAGGAGGCCGTCCAGGCTATGGCCCAGGACTTCCGTGAAATCAACGAGCGGCTCGGGGTCGAGCAGCAACTCGAGATCTACAAGGCCTCCCTCGGGCTCTGATCCATAGCTGATCGGGCAACCCCGGGGATGTCGAGGCCGCGGGAGCTGGAGGCATCCGGCTCCCGCGGCCTTCTTCGGCCCACACTCGCGTCTCAGGCATCGCTGACGGCCAGGAGGAGCCATGGCCCAGCTTGAAACCACCGGACCAGGCCCGGCGACACACGCCGGCATCAGCACGGTGCGGCCCGCCCCGACCGCCCGCCCGGCAAATGACCTACGCACGTGGGGACCAAAGGTCGCCGTTGTCGCGACCCTTGTCCTCGGTGGCGTGCTGGCCTATGTCCTGCCGGCCGTCGGGTTGGAAGGCGGCGGGAGTCTGGGCTTGGACGAGGTTGGCACCAAGCTGACCCTGACCGGCGACGGCTGGGTGGTGACGCTGGGCTGGTTCGGCTGCATCGTTGGGATCGTCGCGGCGCTCGCCTTCCCGCGCACGGAGCGGTTCATCCAGTCCCTCGCGATCACAGCCTTTGCCCTGGTGGCGATGGTCCTCCCGTACTTCGTCGCCACGCACCTCTCCCAGGTCGACAAGGCGGCGGTGTCGCTCGGCAGCGGTCTGCTGCTGGGCTGGGTCTGCTTTGGCGTCGCGGCCGCCCTACCCTGGCTGGGGCTGCTCTGGCGGGACCGATCGCAACCGGTGCTCGACCGTGACTGGGCGAAGTGGCTCTTCCTGCTCCCGGCCGTGGTCTGGGTCTTTCTGCTGACTCTCTTCCCGTTAGTTTATGCGTTCACCACCAGCCGCTACGCGTTCCGTAGCGGCCGGATCAGCCGCTCGGTCGGCTGGGACAACTACCAGCGGCTCTTCATCGAAGGGACGCTCTGGCCGGCATTCGGCGGTGCCCTCGTTGCGGCCGCTGCGGCTGCCGGGGTGGTGCTCGGCGGCGGGCTGCTGCTGGCCTGGCTGAGCGACCGGGAGATCACGCGGGAGGATGTCCGGAGCGTTGCCCAGTTCGTTCCGCTCTTCGCCGTTCCGGCTGCCCTTATCTATCTCGCTTCGAACATCCTGCGCGATCCTCTCGGCACCCAGCTCAACATCACGTTCTTCTTCGTCGCCGGCGCCGTCGTTACGGAGATGATCCTCGGGTTCCTCATCGCGCTCCTGATGAACCGGGAGCTGCGGGGCCGAAACGTGCTCCGGGCGACGATGACGTTGCCGATCTTTGCCACGCCGATCGCGATGGGTTACCTGGGTCGGGCGATCTTCTATGAGACCGGCGGTCCAATCAACGCTGGTCTCGGTGGACTGGGGTTGGGTCAACCCCCATGGCTGTCCGATCCCCAGTGGGCTCGCATCGCGACGATCATAATCGACGTCTGGCAGTGGACGCCGTTTGTCTTCATCATCGCGCTGGCCGGACTGCAGGGCCTGCCTCAGGACGTACTGGAGGCCGCGGCGGTGGACGGCGGTGGCGGTTGGCAGGCACTGCGTCACATCATCCTGCCCCTGATGGCGCCGATTCTCTGGCTGATCTTCCTGCTGCGCGCGATCGACTCCTTCAAGGTCTTTGACATCGCCCAGGGCCTCACGCTCGGCGGACCCGGCCGTTCCACCGAGTACTACAGCCTGTTCAACTACCGCACGGCCCGACAGTTCTTCAACTATGGCGAGGCCGCCGCGCAGGCGTTTCTCCTGCTCCTAATCGTAATGCTCCTCGTTTCTCTGCTTTGGGGCCGAATCCGGCACGTCTACGAAGACGACGAGGTGAGGGCGTGAGCGCAACGAGCACTTCCGTTGCCCGGACTAGCACTGTGGCTGCCACGAGGACCCGTCGTGGCGGAGGGCGACGCATTGGCGGCACGATCTTTCTCGTGGCTGCGATCGTCGTCCTGCTGATCTGGACCCTGTTCCCCTTCTACTGGGCGGTCATCAGCTCGTTCAAGAACCCGGCCGACAACTATGGCAACCACTGGCTGCCATGGATTTCGTTCGAGCCGACGCTGAAGCCGTGGCGGGATCTCTGGGCAATCCGCGAGATCCGGCGGTCCCTCCTGAATAGCACCATCATCTCCGTCGGCGCGGCGACGATCGCGCTGGTCCTCGGCACGCTGGCGGCCTATGGCATCGCTCGCTTTCGGTTTTACCGGCCCCAGAACGGCAGCCTAACCACCTGGTTCCTCTCACAGCGAGTCCTGCCGCCGGTGATCTTCGTCACCCCGTACTTCCTGATCATGGGTCAGCTCGGGCTGCTGGACACCGTCTGGGCGCTCATCCTGCTCAACGCCACGTTCAACCTGCCCTTCCCGGTGATCATCCTCACCCAGATGTTCCGGGAGATTCCGAAGGAACTGGAAGAAGCGGCGCAGGTGGATGGCGAAAGCCGTCTCGGCATCTTCCTCCGGATCGCGGTGCCCCTCGTCCTGCCTGGGTTGGTGGTGAGCTGGTTCCTTTGCCTGGCGTTCAGCTGGAACGAGTTCCTATTCGGCTTTGCGATGTCCCAGAAGGACGCGCGACCGATGCCGGTCTTCCTTGCCGGTGGCGACCAGACCCGTGGCGTCGATTTCCAGGCGATCGGGACGCGGATGCTCCTCACCGCCTCCGTACCCCTCGTTGCCTCGCTCCTCGTCCAGCGCTACATCGTCCGCGGCCTCTCGCTCGGCGCGGTGAAGGGATGACCGGGGTCACGGGCCGAGCAGTCGAGAGGTTAGGGAGTCGAGGGGTGAGCGATTGGTTCTGGCGGGATACGAAAACGGAACGCGGCGCGGGGATGGTCGGTATCCCTGCGGCTGACCTCGCCCGCTTTTCTCCCCAACTTCCCGACTCCTCGACTCCCCGACACCTCGCCTCGTGACCCCGCTTCTGGTTGGGGTGGATGTCGGGACGACCAACGTCAAGGCGGTCGTCTACGAACCGGATGGTGGGGCGGTCGCCGTCGCCGTCGTGCCGACGCCCACCCACTACCCGCGACCATCCTGGGCCTTCTATCGCCCGGACGAGTTGTGGACGCAAACGGTAAAAGCGCTGCGGGAAGCCCTGGCGAAGGTTGACGATCCCCGTCGGGTCGCCGGCATCGCGATCACGAGCATGGGTGAGGCGGGTGTCCCGGTCGACGTCGCTGGCGACCCAACCTTCGACGCCATCGCCTGGTTCGACACCAGGACCGAACCTCAGGTGGCGTGGCTGGAGAGGGAACTCGGCCGGGAAGCGCTGTTCGCGACAACCGGGCTCTCCCTTCAGCCGATCTGGAGCCTCTGTAAGCTGCTCTGGTTGCGCGAGAACGAGCCGGAGGCATTCGGTCGCACGGCCCGCTGGCTCAACATCGCGGACTACATCGCCTACCGCCTCTGCGGCGTCCAGGCGACCGACCTCTCCCTCGCGTCACGGACCATGGCGCTGGACCTGGCTCATCTCCGCTGGTCGGACGATTTGCTCGCGGCTGTTGGGTTGTCGCGCGATCTGCTCGCCCCGCTTGCGCAGAGCGGAACTCGGCTGGGAAACGTGACGGCGGAAAGCGTACGGGAGAGTGGGCTCCCAGTGGGGACACCTGTCTCGGCCGGCGGCCACGACCATGTTTGCGGTGCGCTTGCCGTCGGCGTCATTGAGCCGGGCGAGGTGCTCAACTCGCTTGGCACCGCGGAAGCGTTGTTCATCGCCCTGGAGCGGCCTCTGACGGACCCAGCGATGGGCGGTCAAGGCTACTCCCAAGGCGCGCACGTCGTTCCGGGCCGCTACTACGCCTTCGGCGGGCAGTACACGGTCGGCGCAAGCGTCGATTGGCTGCGGGGGATCCTCGGAGTCGGCGCGGACTACGAGACCCTGCTGGCGGAGGCTGAGGTCATGCCACCTGGCAGCATTGGTGTCTGCTTTCTCCCCCACCTGCGCCTGGCCGCCCCCCCCGTGGACGACCCCCGCTCCCGCGGGGCATTCATTGGCTTGAGCACCGATGCCACTCGCGGGGCGATGGTTCGGGCGACCTTGGAAGGGCTCGCCTTTGAATCCCGCCGCTCCTTGGAGCCCTTGCTTGCGCACGCTCGGGCGGCAATGCCGGGCCAAATCGTGGCCATCGGCGGAGTCACTCGGAACGGGCTTCTCATGCGGATCAAGGCGACGAGCCTAGACCGCCCTTTTACGATCGCGGATGTCGAGGAAGCAACGACGCTCGGCGCTGCGATCCTCGGCGGGCTCGGTGCTGGCGTCTACCCAGACGCGTCGACCGCGCTCGCGGGTCTTCGATATCCGCGGACCACAGTTCCGCCCATGACAGAGGATGTCGCGCGCTACGACGCGCTCTACCATGATGTCTATTGCCGCATCTATCCTGCCCTCCGCCCGGTCCACCACGCTGTTCACGCCTCGCAGGCGGGATCGTAGCCCGGGCATACCCGCGGACGGTTCCCTTCCACACCCGGAGCGGATCAACCATGCCTGCGCCTGACGCCTACCTCGGCATCGACCTCGGCACCTCGGCGGTCAAGGCGCTACTCGTCGACGCGAGGGGCCGCGTCCTGGGACAGGGGTCAGCAGAGCACCCGATCTCTCATCCTCGCCCGCACTACGCCGAGCAGGATGCCGCCGACTGGTGGCGCGGCGTCCTGGTCGCTACCCAGCAGGCGGTCGGAAGCACAAGCCAGGATCGTGTCGCAGCGATCGGTCTCTCCGGGCAGATGCACGGGACTGTGTTGCTCGGCCCGGACGACGAGGTTCTGGCACCGGCGATAATTTGGCCCGATCAGCGAAGTCGGCGGCAGGTGGACGAAATCACGGAATTGGTCGGAGCGGAGCGGCTCATCGAGTTGACCGGCAGCCCCGTAGCCACTGGTTTTCAAGCCGCGTCTATCCGCTGGGTGCGGCAAGAACAACCACGGGTGTGGGATCGCACGCGGCGCGTCCTCCTGCCCAAAGATGAGATCCGCCGGCGGCTCACGGGGAACATCGCGACTGACCCGAGCGACGGCTCCGGGGCCCTGCTTCTGGACGTGCGGCAGCGAGACTGGTCGGACGAACTACTCGCGACACTGAACGTGGAGCGGGAACTGCTGCCTCCCGTCCACCGCTCGGCATCTGTGGCTGGCGATCTCCGGTCGGCTGTCGCTTCCCAACTCGGACTGCCCCCCGGCATCCCCGTTGTCGCCGGTGCAGCCGACGCCGCCTGCGCGGCACTCGGTGCCGGCATCGTCGACCCGAGCACGATGCTCCTGACCTTCAGCACAGGAGCGCAGACCTTGATCCCATCGGCTGAGGTCAAGGTAGACCGCCGGGGTCGCCTCCACACCTTCTGTAGTGCCATGGATCCAAGGACCAAGGGGGCAGGCTGGTACATGATGGGCGCCACGCTGACCGCCGGCCTGGCCATGCGGTGGCTGCGGGACAGCGTCTTTGCCCTGGACGGGGCGGACGCGTACGATCGAATGACGACGTGGGCTGGAGAGACTTCCCTGAGCGCCGGAGGGCTGCTGTTCCTCCCCTATCTGGTTGGGGAGCGCACGCCCCACATGGACCCGCGCGCACGCGGGCTCTTCCTTGGGCTGACCGCGCGGCACGGCCGTGCGGAGTTGGTTCGTGCCGTGATGGAAGGGGTCGTCCTCGCCGCCTACGATGCGTTCACGGCGCTCACCGATCTTGGCGCGACACCCACCCGGATCATCGTCGCCGGCGGAGGTGCCCGCAGCTCGCTGTGGCGCCAGATCGTCGCCGACATCTTCAACCTGCCGGTGCTGCCCCTCCTCCACCAGGAGCAATCAGCCTCTGGCGCTGCCCTCCTCGCCGCGGCGGGTGTCCACAGTATCGACCCGGGGACCGTTGCACCCACCTGGGCCGCGTACGGCGAACCCACGGAACCGGATGCAGAGCACCACGCTGGTTACCAGGACCTGTTCCGCCTGTTTCGTTCGAGTTATGTCAAACACCGGAATGGCTTCGTGGACCTTGGAGCGTTTGACACGCAAGACCTTCCGGGGAACCGCTAACGCTCTATCGCGTAATCGGCAAGATGCACCTGCCACTCAAAGACTGACACCGGGCCGTCCCCATGCCCTCTGGTATTTTCTTAGAGGCGGTAGGGTCATCCGGTTTGTGGCTGGAATGGTTGAATCTCGGGGGAGCGGAGGATGGATGATGCTGAGGGTCGTGGGACCAGGAGCGGAGCGGGAGGACCACCTCTCGCTCCTGCTCTTGGCTGATGAATCGGAAACCCAGGTCCGGTCCTACCTGCAGCAGGGCGACCTCTACGTCCTACCCGATGAGGGTGGAGCGCCGATCGGCGTCGTGCTCGTCCTGCCCAAGGGGGAAAAGACGGCAGAACTGAAGGCAGTGGCGGTAGCGCCGGAGCAGCAAGGTCGAGGCGTTGGCAAACAGCTGCTCGCGTTGGTGCTGGACGAACTACGACGCCGGGGAGTCGGGCGGGTCGTCGTGGGCACCGGCAACTCCAGCATCGACCAACTCGCCTTCTATCAGAAAGCTGGCTTCCGTCTCTGGCAGGTGGAGCGAGACGTCTTTACCCCAGAGCGCGGGTACGCTCCTGATCTCCAGGAGCATGGCATCCCGTTGCGCGATATGATCTGGCTCGACCAAATGCTCGCCGACGGCGCCAAGCAATGCTCCCCATCTACGGCCCTCCATAAGGCCACCTCGGCCAGTGGGAATCGGCGCCCGGCCCCGTAGCCCCCTTCTTGCTTTCCTCAGCAGGAGCAAGCTAGACGCGGAAGCATCCGCAGATTCTCGCAACGCCGAGTCTCACTCTGGCCGGAAGCAACGCATCCTTATCGGCTACGCCTTCAAAAGTCCGTCGATTGGACCTTGTCCATCCGGCACAACCGGCGGCACCGGGTGTCTCCATGGACTCTAGCCGCCAATGTCCACCGGCACGTTGGCCTCTCCGTCCCGCCCTACCACGGCGGCCTGCGCGGCAATGAGGCGCCGACGCGCGTCCAGGGCGAAGGCTTCCCGGGCCCCGGGGCGCGCTTCAACCTCGGCAATCACGTCGGGGCGCCACGCCGCCGCCACGTCCGCCACGCGTTGACCACGCACGAGCGCGGCGGCCTGCATGGCGGCGCCCCGCGCCCCGTGCTCTCCCCCGGAGCGAACCGTGACCGGCAGCCCCGTGGCGTCGGCCACAGCCTGTTGCCAGGCCGGGTGAGCCGAGCCACCGCCGACCATGGTTGCAACGGGAGCGGTGATGCCCAGCCGGGCCAACGCCTCGACGCAGTAGGCTAGTCCTGCCGCAACGCCATCCAGGGCAGCGCGCAGGAGCATATCCGGCGTCGCAGTCCCATCCGTCAGACCGGTAATCGAACCCGTTGCCCGTGGCAGGTTCGGGGTTCGCTCGCCCGCGAGATAAGGCATCAGGAGGAGTCCACCAGCCCCCGGCGGAGCCGCGCCCACCCGGTCCAGCGCGGTCGCACGGTCGATTCCCAGCAGGCCCGCGACGGTGTCGAGGACGCGCGTGCAGTTGATCATGCAGGCCAACGGCATGAAGCGGCCGGTCGCGTCCGCGAACCCGCAGACTTCACCCGTCTCATCGGCAGTGGGCCGGTCGCTGACCACGAACGCGGTCCCGCTGGTCCCGAGACTGATCACCACCTCACCCGGGCCAGCACCGACCCCAAGCGCGGCGGCCATGTTGTCCCCCGTCCCGGGGCCGACCGGGATGCCAGCCGGAAGGCCCAGATCGGCTGCGGCGCCGAAGGTGAGCAGGCCCGCCGGCTCCTCGGGTCCCCGCACCTCTGGGAGGCGCAGCCGCTGGGCTACCTCTTCCCCCGCTGCCAGGGCCAAGAGATCCCGGCGGTCCGTGCCGTCCCGCGGTGACCACCAGCCACTGCCGGAAGCATCCCCACGATCGGTGGCGATCTCGCCCGTCAGCTTGTAGTTGAGCCAGTCATGGGGGAGACAAATCGCGGCCGTGCGAGCGAGGTCGTGCGGTGAGGTTCGCGCTAGGTGAGCCAGCTTGGAGATAGTGACGGAGGCCACGAGCCGGGTCCCGACCGCAGCGGCGAAGTCGGCCAAAGCGTTGAGCCGCTCCGCATCGGGCGCCGCGGCAACGTTGTTCCAGAGCGGCGCCGGCCGCACCACCGCCCCATCCGCATCAAGTGTGACGAACCCATGCTGCTGGCCGCCGACGGATAGCCCCACTACTCGGAGGTCCGATCCGTCCGGGACGGCGCCCGCCACCGCGGTGCGCAGTGCCATCCACCACTCATCGGGATGCTGTACGGAAAGTGGCGGCTCTGCCCCTTGAACCCCGGAGTGCGGCGCCCGGCCCTGGCCGACGACCTCGCCGCTCTCCACGTCGAGCGCCACCACCTTGGTCGATTGCGTTCCCGAGTCCACCCCAAGCACCACCGTGCGCGCCACGGTCTCCTCCCTCACCACGCCGAGCCGTCAACGGCGGGGGATTCTACGGCAGTAGCGCCATGGTCACCGTCAGGTCAGTTATTTGGAATCGTGTGGGGGCAACGGTTCGGTGACTCGCGTCAACGAGGCCGGATCCCGGATGGGTGGGTAGGCTGAGCCCCAGGTGCCACGCTGAAGGAGCAACAGAAGCGCCCGCTGATCGGCCGGTTCCAGGGCCAGGCGCTGCTCGGCGAAGAAGGCCGTAAGGCGGTCTCGATCCAGCCCCTGAGCGTCGGCAAGGTCTCGGCGAAGGTCGCGCCGGCGCTCATGCCCGATGTCCCGTAGGGCCACAAGTGTCTCCAGCGCAGGACCGAGGGTGGTCCGATCGAGGGTGCGGGGGACCGCAAGAACGTGGGTGATGGCCGGTTGCCCCGTGAGCACGAACCAGGCGCGGCAGAGGTCTTCAGCGAATCCGGCCTCGGGTGGCCGGAGCGCCTCCGCTCCCTCAACGACGACAACCTGGGCTTCCGACGTATCATCACGGGTCCAGTCCATTGGGACGATGCCATAGAACGGTTTTAGCGTCGCACGGGCAACAACCTCGGCCGCCCCACTGGCTCTCCAGAGGCGGACGAGAGTGCGCTCGACCTCGTCCGGCCGCACCGGAACGCGCATGGCGATGGAGCCGACAGACCCGGAGACGACTGCCGCCTCCAGTCCTAGGGTATGGGTTCCCAGCAGCGCGGCGATCTCCGGCGCGGGCACCAGAGCGACGTCCTCCGGTCCCACATCCGCCGCCCCCAGTTCGGATCGCGCCTCAATAGCGATGTCCGGCGAGATCCAACCCGCCGTCAGCGGATGAACGAACGGCGAAGTGGCTAGCGTGTCATGGAGCAGGAGACGCACGTCGATCCTCATCCGTGGGAGGGCAGGAGCGCCCAACGACATCGTTGCTTCACCGAGGATAGCAGCGGAGACGGAGCGGGTGCAGATCCACCACGTGGGAGAGAGGCGGGTGCCCGCGAACGCGTGAGCGGTCAGCCAAAGGTCTGAGAGAGGAAGGCCGGGGCGTCCACCTGATCGCGCAGCGTCTCCATCGGGAATCTCGGGTAGGATCCGAACACCTTCAACAGGGCGCAGAGCTCTCCGATGCGCTCCAACGCCCTGACCACCGGAGGGTCGGTTCGGTGGCCCTCAAGGTCGGCGAGGAAGACGTAATCACCGAGCCATCCCTTGGTCGGCCGGCTCTCCACCTTCGTGAGTTGAAGCCCTTCCGCCGCAAATGCGCCGAGCACCGCATAGAGCGCACCGGGAACGTTGTCTTTGACCCTGAACCCAACCGAGGTCTTGTCGGTGCCGGTCGGTGCGGCGTCCTCCCGAGCCAGCACCACGAAGCGAGTGAAATTTGCCCGGACGTCTTGAATGTCGTGAGCGAGGACGGCCCCGCCATACAACTCGGCCGCCCGGGCAGTCCCGATTCCGGCCCGACTTGGGTCGCCTCCGGAGGCCGCATCCTGGACGGCCGCCGCGGTGCTCAGAGCAGCGATCTGCTCCGCACTCGGGAGGCAGCGCTCCAGAAAGCGACGGCATTGACCGAGCGCCTGCGGGTGGGAAGCGACAATACGGATGTCCCCCAAGGTGGCACCGGGCGCGGTCACGAGAAAATGGCGGACCGGTAATGCCACCTCAGCTGCAATCTTCAAGGACGTTTCATGGATCAAGAGATCCAATGTGGCGAAGACCGCCCCCTCGATCGAGTTCTCGATCGGCAACAACGCCTCGGCCGCCAGTCCCGTCTCCACCGCGGCGGTAAGAGCCGGGATGCTGCCGAAAGCCAGCAACTCCCCCTGGCCCGCCGTGTGGAGGAGCGCAGCCTCCTCGCTGAACGTGCCTCGGGGTCCTAAGAACGCCGTCGCCATCTTCACGTGCCCTCCACGGATAGGGACTGTATGGCAACGAGGAGGCGTCGTCCACCTTCGCCGCTGATTGGTTGGCCGGCACGATTGATATGTCGCCTATACTCATCAGCATGGCTTCTCGGAAACCCCGCTACGTCAAGGAACGGCCGCCGGCGCTCTCCGTCGAGAGTGCCTGGCGGCTGTTTATCTCGGTGCCCCTCCCCCCGGAGGTGACGACGCTAGTCGGGGAGGTGGTGCGGGATCTCAGCACGGAGGGGTGGCCGGTCCGTTGGGTAGCGCCAGACACGGCGCACATCACACTCCAATTTATCGGCGAGGTGCCTCCGGAGCGTGCGGAGTTTTTGCGCCTAGCGCTCCCGCCTGTGGTCGCCCGCCACACCGCGTTCAACCTCCGCACCGCGGACCTCGGCGTCTTCCCCAACCAGCGACGACCGCGGGTGCTTTGGCTCGGTTTGTACGGGCCTGCCCACCGTCTGGCCTCGCTCCGGGACGACATCACCGATCTGCTGCGCCAGTTTGAGTTCCCCCTTGATGACAAGGAGTTCCACCCCCACGTGACCCTCGGCCGCGTCCGGGATGTCCGGGATGGCTCTGGCCGGGACCTGCCGGCCAGGATCCAACGCCGCTTTGCCGAAGAGGCTGCGTCGGGACGGGTGACATCCAAAGCACCGATCCCCGTCCCTGTCCAGGAGGTGCACCTCGTGCGCAGCTTTCTGGAGCGGGAGGGGGCGAGACACGAACCCATCGCCCGCTGTCCGCTTGGCGACAGGGGCGCCAAGCCACCTCGCGACGACGGGTGAGCGGCGATCGTCGACTCCAGGTAGCAGTCTGCGGACCGGGGGACGCGACCGGGGCAGAGGAGGCCGCGGCCGAGCAGATTGGCCGCCTTCTGGCAGAGCGGGGCTGCAGTCTGGTCTGCGGTGGTCTAGTTCACCGTCCACTTGGGTTTGCAGTGGTTGGGTAGAGGTGACGGAGCTTGA
>JAUJMG010000660.1 GCA_030446955.1 Thermomicrobiales bacterium | reverse complement strand
CGTCCTTCTGATCGCCGGCCTGACCCGGGTGGGCGAGCCGTTCACGACCTTCATGGCTGGCATGGAGATGGGGGCGACCCCGACGCCGTAGCATGCGTGCCTGAGACGCAGTCCCCGCCAAGCCGGAGCCGGAGATGTAATGAGGTGCCGAGCACGATAGAAGCCCCTGGGGGTCGGCGAGGGGTCGACCCCCAGGGGCTGATCGCGACCGGCGTGACGCCTCCGCCCCTCGCTCTGGAACCGAGGCTCACGGCCTCCTGGTTCGTCTGAAGCCGGCCGCGACGAGGATGCGCCGGATGCCGCGCATCGTGAAGTAGACGCGGCCGAGCATCGCCCCGCCGGTCATCGCCAACCCGATCACCCCGACGATCTCGGCGTCATGGACGCGGCTGCCGAGGAGCCGGCTTCAGAAGACCAGGATGGCCAGGCAGGTGACCAGAATGATGACGCCCAGGGCGTCCATCGTGCCGACCACCATCCCTTCCGACGGTTGCCAGGCCAGGATTTTCGTGCGCGCCACGAAGAAACCGAGCGCGAGGCCGGCGGCGAAGCCCGCGAGTCCCCACAGTGGGTTCACGTCGTCCTGGAAAATTCGCGCGACAACCAGGATGACCATGACGACGAAGACGGCGAGGAAGATGCGGAGTTGAAGCCGGAGGCGGCGATCGACCAGCGCCCGACCGGCCGTCCACCGCTGTTTCCAGGTCCGGCTCATGGCCTGTCCCACCGCACGCCGCCACCAGATGGTCCGGCCAAGAAGCCGCGACCAGACGGGCCACCGTCCCGTACCCAACGTCGCGGCGACGCACTAGACTAGGAAACACGCGGCGCGTGAAGGGCTCGGAGACGAGCAACGGCGGTCCTGAGGCTCGGATCGCAGCCCCATAGACCATCTACGATACGGATTGAAGGACCGCGAACGGTCCACGACCGACTGTTCTATCGAAGTCTTGCGAGGTTCGTTCATGGCGGCTGCCGCCCCATCAGCCAGTATCTTCGTCAAGGGCGCCTGCCCGCACGACTGCCCGGACACCTGCGCGACCGTCACGGAGGTGCGGGATGGGCGGGCGGTGCGCTTTTTCGCCGAGAAGGATCACCCGATGACGCAGGGGTGGCTCTGCGCCAAGGTGCGGCCCTACCTGGAGCGGGTCTACCACCCGGACCGCCTCACCCACCCGTTGCGGCGGGTCGGTCCGAAGGGCAGCGGGCGCTGGGAGCGCGTCTCTTGGGAGGAGGCGATCGCCGAGATCGCCGAGCGGTGGCGGGGGATCATCGCCGAGCACGGGGCGGCGGCCATCCTGCCCTACTCCTACAGCGGCACCCTCGGGTTGCTCCAACTCGGGATCTCGAATGAGCGCTTCTGGAACCGGCTCGGGGCGAGCGGGTTGGAACGCTCGATCTGCGGCGCGGCGGCTGAGGCCGTCGTCAACGCCACCTACGGCGCCAGGCGCTCGCCGGACCCGGCGGACGTGACCCACAGCCGCCTGGTGATCCTCTGGGGGCATAATCCGGCCACCACCAGCCCCCACTTCGTGCCCTTCCTGCGGGACGCCCAGCGGCGCGGCTGCCACGTGACCGTCATCGACCCGCGCCGGACCCTGACCGCCCGTTCCGCCGACGAGCACATCCGCCCCCGGCCCGCCACCGACGGGGCGCTGGCGCTGGGGCTGATGCACGTCCTCTTCCGGGAGGGGCTGCACGACGAGGCGTGGCTGCGGGCCAACACGGTCGGCTGGGAGGAGCTGCGGGAGCGAGCGGCGGCCTACCCGCCGGAGCGGGCAGCCGCGATCGCCGGGGTGCCCGAGGAGACCATCGTCGCCCTGGCGCGGCGGTACGGCACGACGAAGCCGGCGCTGCTCAAGTTCGCGGACGGGGTGCAGCGCCACGG
This sequence comes from Thermomicrobiales bacterium, assembly GCA_030446955.1. Taxonomy (GTDB): domain Bacteria; phylum Chloroflexota; class Chloroflexia; order Thermomicrobiales; family UBA6265; genus LC2-1. The sequence goes on along the minus strand of JAUJMG010000660.1, from coordinate 310 downwards.
CAACGGGGGCCAGACCGCCCGCGCCCTCGCCTGCCTGCCGGCGGTGGTCGGTCAGGTCGGGGTGCGGGGCGGCGGACTGGCCTACTCGACCAGCGGCTACGTCGCCTGGGACGCGGAGGCGGTCGGTCACGCCTCGGAGTGTCCGCCCACCCCGCGGACGATCAACATGAACCGCCTCGGCGCCGCCCTCACGGGCGAAGCGCAGGACCCGCCGATCAAGTCCCTGTTCGTCTTCTGCGCCAACCCCGTCGGCGCGACCCCGAACGCCGGCAAGATCGTCGAGGGGCTGCGGCGGGAGGACCTCTTCACG
>JAUJMG010000165.1 GCA_030446955.1 Thermomicrobiales bacterium | reverse complement strand
GTTCTCGCGGTGCGCGGCCATCCTCCCCGCGCGTGGACAGCTTACATCATGTAAGGAGACCCGAGGCTGCATGCTGGATAAGTGATTGAGGGCGGCTTGGTACAGAAGATTTGGAGCGCTCGGAAATGCTCATGACCGGCCGCCGTCCGCGCGGCGTCAAGGGGCAGGCGTCACATTGTCCGGGTCGACCTAAGTCCCCGTCCGATTGCCCGGCGCAGCTTCGCGAGGGCACCCGGGGGTTCGGGGTAGCAGATGACCGGCCCAAGGCGGCGCTCGATTTCCCGGCGAAGCTTCTGTTCCGACGGCCGCCCGTCCCCGAAGGCGTCCCCGTCGAGGAAGATCCCCGGCGGGAACAGCAGACCGCCGCGGACGGCGATCGCCTGCCCCGCCGGGGAGTCGACATCGAGCGTCGAGACCGCGAGCGGGTACTCGCGGGCCAGGCGATCGAGGAGCTGCTTGGCCTGCTCGCAGGCCGCACAGTCCTCGCGGGTGATGAGTGTGACGTCCATCCTGCTACCCTGCTTGCCCGGCGCGCATGTCGGTGACGAGGCGCTCCACGGGCAGGTACATTGTGTAATTCGGTGCCCCTCCGTAGTCGGCGCGCCACTTGATGACGCCGTTCTCGTCGACCAGCACGAAACTGTGGCCAGCCTTCGTCGTCCCCATCATCCCGTACTGGTTGGCCTCGTAGCGCTTGGAGACGGCTAGGTCAGGATCAGCCAGGACGGGAGTGGAGATGCCCTCGTCCTCGACCTTTTGCTCCAGCACGTCGAGCGGGTCGTTCGTGATGCTCACCAGCTTGTCGACGCCGAGCTCCTCGAAGGCAGCCCAGTTCGCCTCGATGTCTGTGATCTGGGTCCAGCAGGGCTGGCACATGACCCCTTCTTGGAAGTAGAGCAGTACGGTCTGGCCGCGTTGAGCACTCAGATTAAACGTGGCCCCGTTGGTGGATGGGAGCTGGATCATCGGGGCGGGTTGGCCAGGTCCTGGATCCCCGACCTGGAAGGGGTAATCGCCTCCTGACTTTCTGCCCGCCGCATTGCTATAGAAAATGGCCCCCAAGACGGCGACCGCGCCCGCGAGGATCAGGGCAACTTTCGCTCCGCCGCTCAAGCCGCGTCGGGAGCGACGGTGTCCGCCGAGGAGGGGCCGGCGGTAGGGCCCGCCGAGGAGGGACCGGCGGTCGGGCGACACGACGCCGGCCTGCGCCCGCTCACGGGCTGACCGGGGAAGCGGTCCCGACGGGGTGGCCTTGCGCTGGTTACGAGTGTTGGTGCTCAAGGATCTCCCTCGTTGTCTCTGCCGATGTGTCCGCGCGCGCAACGGTCCGCGCGTCTGGCCCGACCTCCGCCGCTGGGCTCACCCTGTCTGTTCCCTCGCCTGTCCTGCCGATCCATCCAAGCTGCTTGAGCGCTCGGCCAACGAGCAGGACGAGGACGAGCGTGAGAAGGACGGCCGCTGCCCAGTCCGGGAGCCACGCCAAGGCGTCCGTGACCACCCGACCGTAGTGCTGGAGGCGGGCGGACAGCCGAACCTGCCATCCGCTGGACGCCAGCATCCCGTCGCTGGTGAGCCCAATCCAGACCATTGCCACGCCCATCAGCGCAAGCAGGAGCCCGCTCGCGAGATCGGTGATCCCGAGCGTGCGCTGGAAGGCACCCACCCGCCAGGTGAACGACCGCGAGCGGAAGAGCCGGCTCGAACGCCAGTCAAACCGCTCCCAGAGCAACGAGATGGCAAAGAGCGGTGCCACCATCCCGAACACGTACGCCACGCCCAAGCCGAGCGCGAGACCGAACGAAGAAGCGACGCCGGAGAGCGCGATTACGCCGGCTAACACCGGGGCGCAGCAAGCACTCGCCACGCCCGAGAAGACGCCGAGCGAGTAGACGCTGAGCGGACCGGTGTTCCCCCCCGTTCTCCGCCCCGGCATCGGGAGATGGATCTTCCCGCCGAGCAGGAGATAGGCTGCCAGCCCGAGCATCAGAAAGCCGCCGGTGACGTAGATGGTCGTGTGCTCGGCCGTAATCAACCGCCGCACAACGGCCGCTCCCATCGCGATCGGGAGAATCACCGTGGCCACGCCCGCCGCGAAGAGGAAGGTCATCGCGACTAGAAGGCGACGGTTCTGGAACGACGTCGCGAAGTACGCCGGCAGCATGACCGAGATGCAGCAGGGCGCGAACAGCGCAATTGTTCCCGCCACCACCGCCGCCACGGTCGAACCGCCGAAGAAGATGCCGCTGTCCACGGAGTCGTGCGCCTTTCGCAAGGTTCGCGGGACGGGCCGGTGCGGCCGAAGTCGCCCATACTCGGCAACCGGGATCCAAGCACCAGTCGCCGACCGTCCTTTCTCACATGCTGTAAGATAATAGATGCCCCAGACAGAGACAAGGGCCTTGACCTCGGCGCGGGTGCCGATGATAGGTGGGAGCGAGGGAACGAGACGTGGACATCCCCCGCTTGACCTAGCGGGCCGCGATAGCCGTTCGTGTCTCCCAGCCCATCAGCGCGATCCGCCGTCGCCGCGCGGCGGCAACAGCCAGTCGCTGCGGCCGGACCTCGTGCGCCTGCTGACTCGCGTCAGCCGAGAGGATCGGCCCCGCCCCGTCCTTTCGAGGCTGCCGGGGGGCTCTTCGCGGTCCGGTCTGGTCCCCCTCGCCTGCTCACTGTCCACTCCCTGGCGTCGCCATCACTGGGCGCTGGGTCTGTTCTTCCTGATACCGCCGGTGCTCCGGTGACCACAGGCTCTTGAAGTACGCGATCACGGCGGCGATCTCCTCATCGCTGAGTCGGTCCTTGAACGGTGGCATGGTCAGTTCCGGCGTCTTGTTGAACACGTCGCGCAGGCCGTTGCGGATGATCTCGGCCAGCTCCCTGTCGCCGTGGCGCCAGGTGTGGCCATGGTCATCGTGCGGGGGTGGCGGCAGATTGCCGCGCGCGTCGGGTTTCTGCCAATTGGCCGCGCCTTGGGCGTTCGCGCCGTGGCAGACCGCGCAGTTCTGAAGGTAGACCTGGCGCCCCCGAGCAACCTGACCCGGATCGAGCGGGGAGAGGGACAGCCGGGTCGCGGAGGGCACCGTCTTGGTCGGGCGCACAGCCGCACCCCATGCCACTACGGCCAGCAGGCCCACCCCTAGCGCAACAAGCAGCCACGCCCGCTCCGGCTGCCGGGGATCGATCGCGAGTGCGGTCACGCCTCCCGCCGGGAGTCCTTGGTCGATCAGTATGACCTTGGTTCCGGCGTCGGTAGGCAGACTGCCCACCTGGCGCCACCCTCAGAAGCAGTCCATGCTGAGGTATGGGCCGTCCAGCGTGGCGGCGTAGAGCCAGCCCGTGTTCATCGAGCCCTCAAGCGTCAAGTGCGCCAAGCTGAGGACACGGAGCGGCGGTCCGTCACCAGGGGCCCCTCGTCCATCTGCTCCCAGCGCCCGCCCCCGTCCTCCGTGCGGAAGACCCCCTGACCCTCGATCCAGGCGTAGAGCGTGTCCGGGCGGAACGAGTGGACGGCGAACGCCCCGATCTCCTGGCTGGGGAGCCCCTCGCTCAGCGACCGCCACTGCCGGCCTCCGTCGTCGGAACGGAGGACGCCCGTCCCCGCGCCGGCGGCGTACACCCGGTTCGGCTCCTCGTTGCTGGGCGAAGGAGACGACGACCGATCATGACGTATCCTTCGTGAGACGGGTCGCCGCCGAGGCCGGTACCGGTCCGGAGCCGAGTCTGGGACTGTGGGGGCCGGAGGACCATACGCATCACCCCTCGACGTCCTCCCACCCGCGATTGACCCCCAGGACGAGCGGGCAGCACCGCGCCCCGGTGTCGACCCCGAGGACCCCGCGTTGACTGCTTACATGCTGTAGGATAAATTGCTCGTCGATCGAAGATAAGCGCACCGGAGCGTCCTTACGACATCCGGGGCCGGCGGGGGAGCTACTCGCTTTGGATATTCACCGATTCAACCTCAACGGAAGCGGTCCGACCCGGGTCCTGGGAGAGCTCGCAGCCCGCATCATGGAGGCGGTCTGGACAGACGGATCGCTCACCGGCAAGGACATCTCGGCCGCTATCGGGCCCGACTCGCACTACAAGACGGTCATGACCGTCACCAACCGGCTCGTCGAGAAGGGGCTCCTCGTCCGCTCGCGGACGAGGGACCGGGCCTACGTCTACCGTGCCACGGTCAGCCGGGAAGCGTTCCTGAACCAGGTGATGGCAAGCGTGGCGAGCGGGTTGGTCGGCGACTTTGGTCAGCAGGCCCTCTCCCACCTCGTCCAAGCGGCGGACGCGGTCGACCCGGCTTACCTCGACGAACTGGAACGACTGGTGCGGGAACGCAAGGGCGGTCGCTGATGGTGCGCGAAGGCATGCTGGCCTGGTGGTCACGTCACCGGTCCTGGGCACCGGCGCTCGGCACCGCGAGTCTGGTCGTCCTGCTCGCGGCCATCCCGGCCCCGCTGCATCCGGTTGCGCGCGGCTACCGAGACCTGTGCGACCAATATCCGGTGCTGGCGCTGCTGACCCGTCACCTGCCGCCCCTGTCGGTGGCGCTACTGCTCGGCCTGGTCGGCCTAGGGCTCGTCAATGGGGGCGCGGCAGCAATGACGCGGCTCGTTGGCACGCTGCGTTTCAACCGTAGGTTGCGGGCGTTCGCTCAGCCGGTCCCGGATCGCCTCGCTCAGGTGGCCGGACAGCTCGGGCTCCAAGACCGGCTGACCTGCCTTGCCTGCCCTGGGCTGGCAGCATTCTGCTACGGATTCGTCCGACCGCGGGTTGCCGTCACGGCCGACCTCGTGGCACGCCTCGACCATGACGAGCTCACCGCCGTCCTCGCCCACGAGCGCCACCATCTGAGGCGGCGAGACCCCACGCGGTACTTGGTGCTGCATGCCCTGAGCGCGGCGGCGTTCATGTTTCCCGTCGCACCGGCGATCCGGCGGCGCCTCGAAACGCGGGCCGAGCTGGCTGCGGACCGGGCGGCGCTTGCCGTCGCCCCTCGCGGCGCGCTTGCCGGCGCGCTCTTGGCCGTGCTGACAAGTCAGGAGGGGGTTGGTGTGGGCGCCGTGGGGCTGAGCGCGACCGAGGCGCGGATCGCGCACCTGGCAGGCGCCCCCGTCTTGCCGACGATCCCGGTCAAGGCCGCCGTCGCCAGCACCGCATTGCTGGTCGTCATCGGCACGGCCGTCGTTGACCTCGCCACGGCAGTGCATCTCGTCAGGATGGTCTGCGAGTTCTGCTCAGGCACGATCTAGCATCAAAGCCCCTCTGTTCGTGCACGAGGACCTCGTCGCTTGACGACGCCCACCCTTGCCCGTCACTCTTACGCCCTGTAATCATTGCACGAGAGTTGGTCGGGCTGAGGGACAACAGCGATGCTGGACGCGATCCGCGGGGCGATCCTCGACTGGTACGTCTTCCTGAGCTCGCTGAGTGCATCGGTCACAGCCGACGTGGGACGCCTCGACCAGCGCGTCGGTGTTCCGTTCCTCAGCGCGCTGCTGCTTGGACTGATCGGTGCCGCGGCCCCCTGCCAGTTGACGACCAGTGTGGGGGCACTGGCCGTGCTAGCGCGTCCAGCGGGCAGCCGGACGCGGTGGCAGGCCACGCTGGGCTTTCTCGCCGGCAAGGCGCTCGTCTACACGGGACTTGGCCTGCTCGCGGTGGTGGTTGGGTCAAGCCTCTCCCAGGTCTCTATCCCGGTGTTCGTCGTCGCCCGGAAAGCACTCGGACCGCTGATGATCGCCGTCGGCCTCGTGATGACCGGGGCGCTTCGGCCTGCCTGGGTACCAGGCGGCCGGGTTGCGCTGCGCATCCGCCAGGCCGCCCGCCACCGAGCGGGGGAGGGGCCGTTCCTGCTGGGCGTCGCCTTCGGGTTTTCGTTCTGCCCGACCCTGTTCGCGCTCTTCTTCGGCTTCCTGATCCCCCTGGCGCTTGCCCGGCCGGACGGGGTGCTCTACCCCGCGTTCTTCGCGTTGGGCACGGCGCTGCCGCTGCTGGTGATTCTCGGGGTGCTCTCGGTCGCTGGGGGATCGCCGCGCCGCTACGTGCGGCAGGTTGGACGCGGGCAACGAGTGATCGGCGTGCTCGCCGGGGCCCTCCTGGTCGTTGCCGGCCTCCACGACACGGCGGTCTACTGGCTCTTATGACCGGTTCGTAGGTGCCCCATCACCTGAACGGGCGGTTTGACGCCGCCTGCCGATATGACTATTCTTGACCAAATCTTACATGGTGTAATCAATTGGTGCCGGGGAGGAGGACGATGTGGAACTGATCGCCGTGCTCTCACTCCTGGCCTGCCCGATGGCGCTGTTGCTCGGGATCTGGGTGCTGCGGTGGATGGTCGGCTCCTTGTCGGCCGCGAGCCCGGTGCCTCTGGGGCTCATGACCCGAGATGAGCAGCTCGCGTCCCTCCAGAGGATCCAGGCCAAGCACACCACGCCGGTGGTCGACGCGTTGCCGCCCAGCGTGAGCGGTGAACGCCCGTGGGGACAGCTCACTACCATGCCGGGGAAAGCACATGCGGCCGGATCTTCAACCTGACGCGGCCGTCCCCGAGGAGGAGGCGGAGTTCGCCCGGATCGAGGCGCAATCACGTCACTTCATGGTCGTCTCAGGGATCGCGATCGCGGCCGTCCTCGCGGCATCGGCCTGGTTCGTCGGGGCGCGCGAAGGCTTCAGCCAGATCGGCCAGGGCGGCCTGAACCTTAAGCTCCTCCCCCGGATCGGCGAGCCGGCCCCTGACTTCGCCACCTTAACCGCGGCTGGCGGCCACCCTGTTCGTCTCTCCGACTACCGCGGCAAGCCCGTCTGGCTCAACTTCTGGGGAAGCTGGTGTCCCCCCTGCCGTGCGGAGATGCCGGAGCTGCAGGCGGCCTACGCCGAGCTGCATCCGCAGGGACTGGAACTGCTGGCCGTTTCCCTCAACGAGCCGGCAGGCAACGCCGCGGAATTTGCGGCCCGCAACCACGTCACCTTCACGGTCCTGAGCGACCCGAACCGGGCGAACACCGGCGCCGCCTACCCGATCGCCAACTTCCCAACCCACATCCTGATCGACAAGGACGGCATCGTCCGCGACATCGTGCTGGCGGCGATCGACGAGGAGGAGATCGTCGAGCGGGCGCAGAAGATTCTCCGAGCGGGGGATGAGACGGCGATGAGTCCGGTCGTCTAGCTGAATGACCTTCGCGCTGGAGACGACAGTGAGGTAGTCAGCCATGATTCCGATCCTGCGTACGGTGGTGGGACTGCTTAGCGGCTGGCTTGTCGCCCGACTGTTGGCGGTGCTGACACGCCTCCACGTCAACTCGTCGGGTGCCCCCAAGAAGACGAGCCGCCGCAGCTTCATCCGCAACGCGTCCATGGGCGCGGTTGGCGTGGTCCTCGCGGAGGCGACCGCTGGCTTTATCTGGTTCTTCTGGCCAAACAAGACGGGCGCCTTCGGCAGCGAGATCAGCATCGCGGCAGAGAACGTCCCGGCCATCGATGCCCTGCCCTTCCGCGAGGCCCAGGGCAAGTTCTACCTCGTCCACAACGAGGACGGCCTCCTCGCCCTCTACTGGAAGTGCACGCACCTGGGCTGCACCGTGCCCTGGAACGCCGACGAGCAGCGTTTCCACTGCCCCTGCCACGGCAGCATCTACCTCTACAACGGCGTGCGGATCGCCGGGCCCGCTCCGCGGCCGCTGGACCTGATGGAGGTCACCGTCCTCCCCAGCGGCGACGTCAAGGTCGATACCGGGAAGATCATGACACGATCGGCCTATCAGCCCGAACAGGCCGTTTCCTACCCAGCCTAGCGTCTCCCCGTGCCGTGGTGGAGCGCTCGCGTTCGTGCGGCGAGGCCGGGTCTTTGACATCCGGGGCGGTCGCGGTTATCTTACTCAGTGTAAGAACTTGGCACGGACCTGCGACGAGTGAGGAGGACTGAGGCCCATGTGCTTCAACAAGAAGGTGATCGGCGGGCTGGCATTGGTTGGGCTCGGGATCTTCACGGTGGCCCCGAACCTGTTCGTGAGCGCGCTCCCGCTGCTGCTGGTGGCGGCCTGCCCGCTGTCGATGCTGTTCATGGGCAAGGCGATGATGGGCGGCAACTCGGGCTTCCGAGGCGAGCCTGCCCCTGAAGCCGTTCCCGTCACCGCTGGCAGCAGAGAGGCGCGTCTAGCCCAACTCCGCACGCAGCTCGCAACGATCCATGACCAGCAGCGGATGCTCGCTCAACAGATCGATGAGCTCCAGGT
>JAUJMG010000659.1 GCA_030446955.1 Thermomicrobiales bacterium | reverse complement strand
GCCAGCTACGGGTTGACGATCTGCGCGGAGCGGGTGGCGGTCTTCGCGGCTCTCGCGACCGGCCACCGGACGGTGCGGGCGGTGGCGGTGGTGGCACCGAGGGCGCTGGGAACGACGCCGTGCGGGGCCTGCCGCCAGGTGCTGAACGAGTTCGCGCCGCGCGACGGGGATTTGATGGTGGCGGTGGAGGAGGCAGGCGGCCCTGAGGTGACGACCCTGGCAGCGCTGCTGCCGCGCTCGTTCGGACCGGCCGATCTGGAGCGGGCGGAGGGCTGAGGCGACCCACCGTCACGGGCCGGGTGCGTGGAAGCGGCGGGACACGGGCTCAACTGGAGGCGGGTGATGGCGCCGCCCTACGTCGGGTATTACGAGTCGGTTGCGGAGCGGATGCTCCCGTTCCTGCTCGGGCGGAAGGTCGCCGTCGAGCAGCGGTATCCGAAATCGGCGGGGCCGATCTACCGGCGGCACGAGGGCACGGGCGAGGATCGGACCTGGATCACCATCCGCGAGCCCGGGGACGTGGCGCGGTGGGCGCGGCAGTACGCGGTGGCTTTTCACGCCCACCTGAAGCCAGAGGGGCCGGGGTGCTGGTTCGCGCTGGACATCGACTCTCGCGTGCTGCCGACGGAGATGGCGCGGCTCGGGGCGCTCCACGCGCTGGAGGTGCTAGGCGCCCAGGGGTTGGCGGCGCTGGTCAAGTTCTCCGGCTCCGACGGATTCCACCTGATGTGGGACATGCCGGACCTGCGAGGGCTGGGCGGCGCGAGCATCTGGGACATCGAACGGGCGGTGGTGGTGGAGGTGGCGGCGTAGGTCGAGCGGCGGCTGGCGGAGGACCCGGCGGCTGAACCGATCCGGGAGGCGGTGGGGAAGGACGGCCGCTCGATCGCGACGAGTTCGCAGGACGCGGCGCACAAGGAGGCGCTGCTCTTCGACGCCCACATCCTGAAGCCGAACGTCAATGTGAGGGTTCCGTTTTCGCTCCACGCCGGCTCGGGGCTGGTGGCGCTGCCGTTGGATCGGGAGGGGCTGGCGGGGTTCGATGAGGCGATGGCCGAGCCGGAGCGGGTGGCGGGCCAGGCCGGGCCGGTGGAGATGCCGCGCAACGACCTGGCGGCGGTGAAGCGGGCTCTGGTGTCCTGGGGGAGCGAGGCGTCCTGAGCGCGGGCGGGCTCAGGTGAGCCTGGCACGGGTGGGGCGTGGTACGCTAGGTAGGTTCGGGTTCTGCCCGCGGAGCCGGTGCGCTCCGTGGCCGCGGGACTGCAGCATGGATGCAACGGAGAGCGGCGCGTTCGGGCGGGTAATGATTCCGCCTGCGCGAAGGGAGCAGAACAGGATGGCCACGGGCACGGTGAAGGTGTGGTCCCGGACGCGGGGCAGCGGGTGGATCATGCCGGACAACGGCGGCGATCGAGTCTACGTTCACAAGAGCGGCGTGGAGCGCGCCGAGACCGAGCGGGCGGCAAGCCTGGAGGTCGGGCAGCGGGTCGAGTACCAGATCGGCCAGCGGCCGAAGGGCAGCGCGGCGATTAACGTGCGGCCGGCCACGGAGGACGGGGCCGCGCCGGGTGCCGGTGGGGAGACCGCCGGGTAGGGACACTGCGCGATCGGGCGGAAGATGGGGGCGGGGCCGAGATGGTCCCGCCCTTATTTGTTGACGGGACCGGGACATGTTCGACCGCGGACGGATCGGGGAAGGGGGCGGGGGTGCCGAGGGCGACGCTGGCCGAAACACGAGGTTACTTGACGATGCGGTCGGCGGCAGAGCGTTTGGGGGTCTCTCCTTACGTGGTGAAGGCGCGGATCGCCGAGGGGGTGCTGCCACCGGCGACCCGCGTAACCGGGGGTGGGGTGGCGCTCTTCGACGAGGCGTGGCTGGAGGTCGCGCGGGCCGCGCTTGATGGAACGCCGGTCCGGTCGCGGCGGGGGCGCCGGCCGGCTCCAGCGCCGGTTCCGTCACCGGAGGATGTGCTCGGGTACCGGATGGGCGCCACCGGCCGGCTGCCGGAGTGGCGGCACATTGTCGGCTACTTCGAGACGCTGGCAGGGGCGTCGGACCGGGTGACGGTGGAGGAACTCGGCCGGTCCACACTGGGGGAGCCGTTCGTGGTGGTCGCGGTCTCGGCGCCGGAGAACCTGACGCCAGAGGCGCGGGAGCGGAACCGGGCGCTGCTGGGCCGGTTGGCGGACCCGCGGGGGTTGACGGA
>JAUJMG010000658.1 GCA_030446955.1 Thermomicrobiales bacterium | reverse complement strand
GACCGCCCGATTGCGGATCACGCCTGGCGGCAGCGGAAGGCCGCCGCGCTGGTCAAGCTGCTCGCCCTAGAGCCGGGGCACCGCCTCCACCGGGAGCGGGTGCTGGAAGCGCTCTGGACCGACCTCGACCCCGACGCGGCGGGCAACAATCTCCGCTACACGCTCCACGTCGCCCGGCGTCTCCTCGTCGGCGCCGGCGCCACCGAGGGCTCGTTCCTGGTCCGTGACGGGGAGAACCTGGTGCTCGGCCCCTCAGCGCGCGTGGCTGTCGACGTCGACGCCTTCGAGCGCGCCACGGCTGCGGCCTGGCGGGCGCCGGACCCGGCCCTCGCGCATGCGGCGCTCGATCTCTACACCGGCGACCTGCTGCCGGAGGATCCGTACGAGGATTGGCTGGCGGACCGGCGCGAGGCGCTCCGGGCCCGATTCCTCGCGTTGCTCGCGCACCTGGCGGAGCTGCACGAGGGGCGCGGCGAGCCGGGCCCGGCGATTGCCGCCTGGCAGCGGGTGCTGGCGACCGAGCCAACCGACGAGGCGGCGCATGTCGCCCTGATGCGTCTCTTCGCCCGATCCGGTCGCCGTCGCCAGGCCCTTGCCCAGTTCGACGCCCTGGGCGCGGTGCTGGATCGGGAGCTGGGGGCCGAGCCGGAGCCCGCGACGCGGGCCCTTCACCGGGCTATTCGGGACGGAACCTTTCCCGGCGAGGCGGAGCCGACCGCGCCCGAACCGGCGATCACCGGCCCGGCGCCGGCCCCCTTGGGCGTCGCCCTGCCTACCCCGGTCGATGAGCTTGTCGGTCGCGAGCGCGAGGTGGCCGAGCTGCGGCGCCTCCTCGGCACCGGCCGCCTGGTGACGCTGACCGGTCCGGGCGGGATCGGTAAGACCCGGCTCGCCATCGCGATGGCCGGCGCCGTGGTCGACGCCTTCCCGGACGGAGTCTCCTTCGTCGACCTGGCCCCGATCCGCGACCCGGCTCTCGTGAACCAGGCGATCGCCCAGGCGGTCGGCGTCCGCGACGCGGGTGGCCGGCCGCTCCCCGAGACCCTGCGGGCGGTCTTGAAGGACCAGCGGCGGTTGCTCGTGCTGGACAACGTCGAGCAGGTGGTCGATGCGGCGCCGGATGTCGCCGATCTGCTCCAGTCGTGTCCTGGCGTAAAGGTCCTGGCGACGAGCCGGGTCCGCCTGCGGCTGCGCGGCGAGCAAGAGTACCCGGTGCGCCCCTTGGCCCTGCCCGATCCCAGCCGCTTGCCGGCGCTCGATCGGCTCTCGCAGTACGCCGCAGTGGCGCTCTTCATCCGGCGGGGGCGCGAAGCCCGGCCGGACTTCGCCGTCACCAACGCCAACGCCCCGGCCGTGGCCGAGATCTGCGCCCGGCTAGACGGGCTGCCCCTGGCGATCGAGTTGGCCGCGGCCCGGGTGCGCGTGCTGCCGCCCGAGGCACTGCTGTCGCGGCTGGGCCACCCGCTCGCGTTGCTGACCGGCGGGCCGCGTGACCTCCCGGCGCGGCAGCGGACGCTGCGGGCCACCATTGCCTGGTCGCACGACCTGCTTTCCCCGGCCGAGCAAATTCTCTTCCGGCGCCTGGCGGTCTTCGTCGGCGGCTGGACGTTGGATGAGGCGGAGGGTGTGACGAATCCTGACGACGATCTGGGCATCAGCGTGTTGGACGGGTTGACTGCCCTGGTCGACCACAGCCTGGTGCTGGATCTGGGACAGGCCGGTGATGGGGCCGAGCCTCGCTACGGGATGCTGGAGACGATCCGCGAGTACGCCCTTGAGCGGCTGGAGGCGAGCGGGGAGGAAGAGGCCGTCCGGGCGGCGCACCTGGCGTACTACCGGGCGCTGAGTGAGACCGTCGGTCCAGAAACCTTCGGCCTTCCGGCCGCGGTGACGGACTGGATTGACGCGGAGATCGGCAACCTGCGAGCTGCGCTCGCCTGGGCGGAGGAGCGGGGAGAGATCGAAGCGGGCTTCCCGCTGACCCACGCGTTCGCCAACAACCGCAGCCGCCTGGCGGAGTCGCGCGACTGGCTGGAGCGCTTCCTGGCGCTCGGCTCCGGCGCGGCCCCGCGCCTCCGCGTCCAGGCCTTCATCGACCTGGGTTGGATCGCCCTCCTTCAGGGTGATCAACCCGTCGTGCGGTCTGCGGCGGAGGCGGCCGTGGACCTCGCCGACGAGGCGGATCCCATCGGCCGGGCCGGCGCTCTCG
>JAUJMG010000164.1:7195-8256 GCA_030446955.1 Thermomicrobiales bacterium | reverse complement strand
GGGTGCTCGACGGGCGTGTACGAGGGGATCATGCCGCCATCCAGCCGGACTACCTCGACGCCAGGGGCGTGTCTTGCGAGGTGCGCCGCCACCTTCTCCCAAACCTCGTCCGGTGTCTGGTCCGGCACCAGCCGCATGTCGATCTTGCAGGCCGCCTTTGAAGGGACGATGGTCTTGCTGCCTGGACCGCCGTAGCCGCTGGTAAACCCGGCGATGTTGAGCGTCGGCCGCGCCATGATGCGATCAGCCCACGGCAGGTCCGCGGGAGGCGTCATCTCCGTCAGGCCGACCCGGCCGATCATCTCGCCGACGTCGAACGGCAGGGCGTCCATGGCGGCGCGGGCGCCGGGCGTCGGCTCCTTGACACTGTCATGGAAGCCCTTGATCGTGATGTTGCCGGCGTCGTCGCGCATGGTGCGCAGGGCGTCGACCAGCATCCACGCCGGGTTCGGGGCCACCCCGCCCCAGTGCCCGGAGTGGAGGTCGCGGTTCGGCCCGATGGCCCGCAGCTCGATGTAGAGCATGCCCCGCACGCCGAAGTTGATCTGCGGGTAGGCGACGTTCTGTACCGGACCGTCCGAAGTGTAGACGAGGTCGGCGGCGAGCAGGTCGCGGTGGGCGAGCACCGTGGCCTCCAGGTGCGGGCTGCCGGTCTCCTCCTCTCCTTCAAGTAGCACCTTGACGTTGACCGGGAGCGAGCCGGTGGTCTCCAGCCAGCTGCGGATCGCCGCGATGTGGCTGAAGTGCTGCGCCTTGTTGTCGGCGACACCCCGGGCGTAGATGCGCCCGTCGCGGATCGCGGGCTCGAACGGCGGAGTCGTCCAGAGGTCGAGCGGGTCCGGAGGCTGGACGTCGTAGTGGCCGTAGAAGAGGATGGTGGGCTTGCCCGGCGCGCCGATCCACTCGCCGTAGACCATCGGGTGGCCGGCGGTCTCGATCTCCCGCGTGCTCAGCCCGGCCTGCCGCAGCAGCCCGGCTTCGAGGTCGGCGCACTCGCGGACGCCGACGTTCTGGGCGCTGATGCTGGGCTGGGCGACGAGCCGCAGCAGATCGGCGAGGTC
>JAUJMG010000164.1:0-7095 GCA_030446955.1 Thermomicrobiales bacterium | reverse complement strand
TGAAAGGCAGCCGGGAGTTTTCCGAGCGGTTCCAGCTCCGGCAGGTCAACCTGGGCCTGTTCACCACCTACAACGCGGCTCCCTCCCAGGAGCTGCCGGTCGTGCTGCAGCGGGACGGAGAGCGGGAGTTGGACCTGCTTCGCTGGGGCCTCCTGCCGCGCTGGAGCAAGCCGGGGAGCCGTGCGATCGCGCCGATCAACGCCCGGGCCGAGACGCTGCTCGAGAAGCCGATGTTCCGGTCGTTGGTCAAGTCCAAGCGCTGCCTGGTGCCCGCGAACGGCTTCTATGAGTGGAAGCGCACCGGAGGCCCCAAGCAGCCCTACTTCATCCGGCCGACCGACCAGGAGACCTTCGCCTTCGCCGGCCTCTACGACGAGATCCAAGGCGAGGACGGAGAGCCGATCGGCTCCTACGCGATCATCACTACCAGTCCTAACGAGCTGATGGCCTCCCTCCACGACCGGATGCCGGTCGTGCTGCGGCCGGAGGACGAGGCGGAGTGGCTTGACCCCGCCATCACCGACCCGGGGATCGTGGCGCTGCTGCGGCCCTACCCTGCCGAGGCGATGGCCGCCGACCCGGTCAGCACCGCCGTCAACAACACCCGCAACGACGGCCCTGAGCTTATCCAGCCGATGCCGAGCTAGATCCGTCTCAGATCCACGCGTTCGGCGGTCCGAGTGGACGGTGAGGGACCCGGGGAGGTGCTTGGCGGCACACAGTGTTGGTAGCCAATGCGCTAACGGGAAGGAGATGCCTTTGCCGATCTCCTAGACCGCTGCCTCGTCCTCTGGCTCCGCAAGGATAGTAAGGAAGGCACGAGGGGAGAGAATCTTTACTCCCTCGTAGCGGCCGATTTGCTGGAGTTGTTTGTCGCCCGTCGCCAAGTAGTCAGCACTGGCGCTCACCGCCGTAGCGAGAACCAGGTCATCCTCTGGGTGCGTGGCCACGCCCGTGACTTGCGCGGTGATCGGGATGACCTCGGCCCTTCGTCGCAAGAGCGCAAGCGCCCGCTCGGCCTGGTTGAGATCGAAGCGGGTTTGCCAGTACGGCTTCGTCCAGGCTCGCCCGACCTCATCAAGGATGTGCTGGGAGACGACGAGGCGAAATGCACCCGTGCGCCACCGATCGACGATTTCAGCAAGGGTTCCCCGTGGAGGCGGGAAAGCCGGAGACGAGAGCATTGGCGTCGAGAACTGCCCGGATCAATGATTGATCGGGGCTGGGTCCCGCTCGGCGCGGATCTCCGCTCGCACTTCCGCGAGGGCTCGCGCAGCTTCCCGTTCGATCTCCTCTGGCGGGACGTCCTTGAAAGCCGTCCGCATTTCGTCGATCACGGCGAAGTCCACTTCGCGCTCCGCGTCCAGCTGGTTGAGGCGCTGGAGGTCATCAGTCGAGACGAGCGCTGCTACCGGGATACCGCTCTTCTCCACGAGCACGCGTGTCTCCTTGCGGTAGACCCGGTTGACCAGGGTGTTGAGCTGACCCCGCACCTCGGAGATCTTCATCGTTTCGGTCACAGGCTGTCGCTCGCCCATCTCACCCTCCCAGAAAGCGCAACTGGTACGAAAGCGTACACACTGGTACGAGCATAGCCATTCGCTGCCGCGTCATCAATGGAGATATTGGAGATCCCGGACGCAGTGAACCGCGTGGAGCGAGCCCCGGGAAGCTATTCAGGTCAGATGGCCGACTGAGGCTCACCCCTTCCGTGTTACCCATCCCGGCTCCCATGCGGGGGCCGACTCTTGGGTCCGGGCTGCGTAGGACGTAGGATGGGAAGGGCCGCAGGAGGCGGCGCTTTGAATGAGGATCGGACGGGGTGAGGCCCGTGGCAGGATCGACAGTGTCGAGCTTGAGGGCCCGGGGCGCGACGCCGATGGATGCGGAGGCGATCGCGCGGATCTACAACCAGGGGATCGAGGACCGGGTGGCAACCTTCGAGACGCGCCCCCGGACTGCTGAGGATGTGGCGGCCTGGTTCGATGGGGTCCACCCGACGGTGGTGGTGGAGGCGGTGGGGGAGGTGGTGGCCTTTGCATCTACCTCCACGTACCGGCCGCGGGAGTGCTACGCGGGCATCGCAGAGTTCTCGGTCTACGTGGCGCGGGAGGCGCGCGGGCGGGGCGCCGGGCGGGTCGCGATGGCCGCGCTGCTGGAGGCGGCGGAGGCGGCCGGCTTCCACAAGCTGGTGTCGCGGGTTTTTCCGGAGAACACCACGAGCCTCGCCCTCCTGCGTTCCGTTGGCTTCCGCGAGGTGGGCGTCTATGGGAAGCACGCCCGCCTCGACGGTGTCTGGCGCGACGTGGTCATTGTCGAGCGGCTCATCCCTGCCAACATCTCATAGAGTTGCTCTAAGCCTGCCCCGGCCAAGTGAGAACCTGCAGGCGTTCTGTCAATCGCGTTCCGCCAGGTAGGGGCGCTACACACGTCGCCCCCGTGACGGGCAACCGGGCGAGGCATGCCTTGCCCCTGCCGAGGACGCGGTGCGGCGCATGAGGCGCGACGAGCCAGAAGGGCATGGCGGAACAGGCGTGTCCCACACGGACGAGCAGGGGGGCCGGCACATCGCCGGCCCCCCTGCTCGTTGCTCGAATCCTGCTGGTGCGATCTGGGGTGTTAGCGGCCCTTCGGGCGACGACCTGGGCCGGTGCCGGTGCTGGGCATCGTGGTCGTGCCGGTGGTGCCGCTGGAGACGATGAATGGCCCGGCGATGGCGAGGATCTCGTCCGGCGTCTTCGGCGCGTCGAAGGCGTCGGGGAACGGGGAGTCGCCGACCAGATTGTTAAGGTAGGAGGCGTGGCGGGCCTCAACCCCGTGGATCGTCAGCGCGGCGGTCAGGAGGTCCGGGTCGGCGATGAACTGAGCGGCGCCGGTGTAGGCATCGACGCCGGTGTTCTCCAGCGCCTGAGCGACAGAAACGAAACCGTCCACGTCGTCGTAGCCGAAGTCGTACTCGGCCTCCTGGACCGGCGTGCCGCCGGCGCCGGAGATGACGGCCGCGATGGTGTCGACATGCTCGATCTCATGGTCGCGGATCAGGCCGAGGAACTCGTAGACCGAGTCGTTGTAGCCGGCGTCGCTGAAGTCGGCCGCGCTGAACTGGTCCAGGCCGTCCCGGTAGAAGGTGGCCTCCAGGTGCTCCAGGGTCAGCGCGTAGTTGAAGACATCGAGGTCGTTGGCGAAGGTGGTCTGGGCGGTCGCCTCGCGGAGGGTGCGGGCGATCGGGGTTCCGGCGAAGGCGAGGGCAAGGGCGCCCCCGCCGGCTAGCTTGGCCGAGCCGAGAAGAACGCCGCGTCGGGTAGCCGGCTGCCGCCGCCGGGCCGCAACAAGCTCCAGGATCTGCTCGTGGGTCTGCATCGTCTGCTCCTTGTCGAGAGTGTGGCGCACGGCTGTGCGCTCCTACCGGCTGTCTGGTGATGGCGGGATCCGGTGCCGCAGCGGCCCGGGTTCCCCGGTTCGGAACCCTAGGAGACGATGAACGGGCCAGCGATCTCCAAGACCTCGGCGCGGCTCAGCGGCGTCTCGAAGGCGGCGGGGAACGGGACCTCGCCGGTGATCAGGTTCAGGTAGGAGGCGTGGCGGGCCTCGACGGCGACGATGGTGCCGGCCGCGGTCAGCAGGTCGTCGTTCTCGATCAGGGCGGCGCCGGCGCCGTCGTAGGCGGAGACGCCGGTGTTCTCCAGCGCGGCGGCCACCTCCAGGAAGGCGTCCGGGTCGTCGCCGTAGCCGAAGTCGTACTCCGCCTCCTCGACCGGCTCGCCGCCGAGGTCGTTGATGACCTGGGTCAGGGTCTCGACGTGGGCGCCCTCGTGGTCGCGGATCTCGGTGAGGCGGTCGTAGACGCCGTCCTCGAACTGATCGTCGGTGAACTGGTCCAGGCCGTCCCGGTAGAAGGCGTACTCCAGGTGCTCCAGGGTGAGGGCGTAGTTGAGGACATCGATTGGGCCTTCAAACGCCTGGGCCATCGCCCGCATCCGACCGAGGGCCGGGGTAGCGGCGAGTGCCAGCGCCGAGCCCGCGGCGAGCTTCGCGCCGCCGCTCACCAGCCCGCGGCGGGTCGATGCGCGCGCCCGCTCTTGCGCGATCGCATCCAAAATCACCTCGTGGGTCGCTCGCTGCTGCATCTCGTCCCCTCCGTTGTGCCCTCGGTCCCGGCCGCACCGCTTCGAGCGCGGGCGGATCCCGAGGTAGTCGTCGCGCCGTTCGGCCCGGTTGCCGTCGGGCGGTCGCAACCCTGAACGGATCGGCGATGCGGCTGGATCACTGCCTGGTCAGTTAGGTCACAGGCAGCGGTGGCGCCCGCTACTCAGAAGGGGCGGCGACGCGGACTGACGCCGATCGCGCCCGTGCGCTACTGTTGGGAGCATTGACGCGGGTCGGCTGAGACAGTGTTGGCCGGCGGGCCGCGGAGGTGAGGTGATGTTCGACCGCGAGAACGCCGTCGGGTTTCTGTTGCTCGGGTTCTGCGCGGTCGTCGCGGGCGTGCTGATCTACAGCATCCAGACGGGCACGCAGTTTCGGTTCACCGGGCCGAACTGGCTGGGCTGGGCGCTTATGCTGGTCTTCCTGGGTGCCATCGGCTACGGCTTCTTCGCCAACCGGGCGCGGCGCGGACCGGATGGCGGATCGGGCCCGCAGTGGCCAGATCCGCGTTCCGGTCGGCAGCAGGGCTGGCGCCGCTGGTTCCGCCGGGGTGGTGATCGGGACCGGTAGGCCGACAAGAGGTCGTCGCGTCACCAGTGCCCCTGGAAGGGCGGCGGAGGTTCATCGCCCGAGGTGGTGCTTCGCCTTCAGGATGAGTGTCGTTGATGCGGCCTGGGTGATGGCGCTCTCCATCACCCAGCGAACCGCCTCATCCAGTGGCACCTTGATGGGCGTGATGCGTTTGCTGCCTTCCGGGTTGGCGGGGGCAAAGGTCAGGCGCCGGGCCAGGAAGAGATGGTTGGGCGACGAGACGACCTCCGTCAGTTGGTCCACGACCCCCAGCGGGATCAACTCCTCCGCCGTGATCCCCGCTTCCTCACGCAGCTCGCGTTCGGCCGCCTCCCGCGGCGTCTCGCCCTCGTCCATCCCCCCGGCGATCGCCTCGATCATCTCCCGGTCGAGGGTGAAGCGGTACACCTTGATCAGGTGGACGTTGCCTTCGTCGTCCAGCGGCAAGACGGAGACGCCGGGCTTCATCTCGACGATCCCGAAGCCGCTCTCCTCGCCGTTCTCCTGCACCGCCTGGTCTTCCCGCACCGTGATAAATGGGTTGCGGTAGACCTCGCGGCTCTCAGTGACGGTCCAAGGTCCCCTTCGCTGCTGCATCGCCTGTTCCCCCGCGAAGATCTGCGAGCACGAGCGCGGCGCCACCGGCCTGTCTGGATGGGCGCCAAGATGAGGCACCGAACCCCAACGCGGTGGGGCCAGCGCAGGAACGACGCCCCCGGCTTTGGCGTCCTAGCGAATGGGGTGGACGGGCAGGAGAACGGTCGTGGCAAGGGCGTGCCTCCCCGGCCCGTTAGCGGACCACGGTGCCGGGGAGCCAGATTGACGGAATAGTGACCTTGGGTGGCGTGCGCCGTATCGAGCAGCCCGAACGGGTGCCAGCTCGTCGGGCGCTGGGCAGGGGGGATCGCGGCCCGGCCGCCTCGCCTACAGGCTGCCGACGATGCGGAAGAGGGCCTCCTCGTCGGTGCGCGGATCGTCGCTGGGGACGAGGCTCAGTAGGAGTTCGTCCGGACCACGGTCGAGCCGTTGACGTAGGCCGTCGGCGACCGCCCGGTCGTCGCCGCTGACGACGAGCGCGTCGATCAGGGCGTCCGGGACCGCGTTCCTCTCCCCGAGAGGGAAGCCCGCGGCGGCGAACATCCGCTGGTAGAACGTGGCGGCGGCGTAGTAGCCGAGCATGCCGCGGGCGGCCGTCCGTACCGCCTCGCGATCCGTGCGGGGCGCGACGAGGACGTGGGCGACGAGCGGCGGGACCGGCCGTCCGGCCGTTCGCGCGCCCCGTTCGAGGGCCGGTTTGCCCACCGCCGCGATGTACTCGATGGGGCAGAGCCAGGTGATGGCGCCGTCGGTCATCTCGCCGGCGAGCTCGAAGGCGTTTTCGCGCAGCGTCGAGATGAGCACCGGGGTCTTCGGCGCGACCGCGAACTTGGCCTCGACCCGGTAGAACTCGCCGGCAAAGGAGACGGTTCCCTCCTGGAGCGCCGGCCGGAGAACCCCCAGGTACTCCCGGAGTTGGGTCAGCGGCCGCTCGAAGGGTAGTCCGTAGGCGGGAATCATCGTCCGCTGGTGACTGGTGCCGATCCCCAGCCGGAGGCGGCCCGGAGCAAGATCCTCCAGCGTGAGCAGCTGCGTGACGAGGGCCAGGGGGTGGCGGGTGAAGGCAGGCACGATGGCGGTGCCGAGCTTGATCCGCTCCGTCTGAATGGCCGCGGCACCAAAGAGCGTCAAGGTATCCCGGTTCAGCGCCGGCATCACCGTCCAGACGGTGTTCACCCCGGCCGCCTCCGCCCGGCCGATAAGATCGAGGGCCTGTCGTGCGTCGGCCGGGACGAAGCCGAACCCGATCCGCTCTTGCACCGTCACGGGCGTTCCTTTCGCTAGGCCAGATAGAGGTCGGGGTTCAAGTCAAGGTTGGGCTCGGGACGACGGGGAGCCGGGAACTCCCGATTGCCGCTGTCGTGCCGCTCGTGCCCCGCCTGCAACGACGGGAGGAGGAGTACCGCACCGTCCCCGGCGGGATTGGCGCTCGTTACGACGCGACTGGCGCTCGTTACGACGCGACTGGCGTCTCGACCTCGGCCAACAGGCCGTCGAGGTCCAGCCGTTGGGTGGAGAAGATGAGCTCGTTCCCGGTCCGCGGCCACTCGCTCGGGTCGCGGTCCCAGGCCAGCTCGATCCCGTTGAAGTCGGGGTCGTGCAGGTAGATGGCCTCGTGGGTGCCGTGGTCGGAGGCGCCGTCGATCTGCCAGCCGTGGTCGAACAAGCGCTTGAGGGCGACGGCGAGATCCCGCCGGGTCGGGTAGTTGATCGCGAAGTGGTAGAGACCCGTCGTGCCGGGTGCGGGCGGGGAGCCGCCAGCGCTCTCCCAAGTGTTCAGGC
>JAUJMG010000657.1 GCA_030446955.1 Thermomicrobiales bacterium | reverse complement strand
TCCGGCGCCTGGTAGATGTAGTGGGAGAGGAAGGAGATCTGCTCGGCCGCCGGGCCAAAGACCGGATAGGAAACGCGCTGGTCGAGACCGGTGACTACGCGCGTTGCTTCCAGCACGCCCTGGTTGGCGAGGGAGGTGTACATCGGCGTGGCCGTGGCGCCGGCCCAGGCCACGAAGAGGAGGCTGGGCGCTCGGTCCAACACCTGCTGCGCGAAGGGGGCAAAGTCACGAGCATCCTGCGCCACCAGCAGATCGTTGACGGTCGCGCCCTTCTCGCCAAAGACCGCCTTGACCGCCGCGACATTGGCCTGCCCAAAAGCCGTGTCCTGAGCGAAGACGAGGACGTTTTGACCCTCCAGCGTTTCCAGGAACGACGCCGCGGTCAGGATGTCCTGGTAGGTCTGGCGGCCGGAGCGGAAGGTGTAATCGTTGATGCCGGTCAGCGCGTCCGTCGCGGCGGGGCCGCTGACGAAGAGAACCTGGTTCTGCTCGGCGAGCGGGGCGACCTGGAGCGCGACGCCTGAGACGACGGAGCCGGCGAGGATCTTGTAGCCCGCCCCGATCAGATCGCGCGCGGCCGCCACCGCAGTGTCGGGCACTCCCGTATCGTCCCGGACCGTGAACTCGATCTTGTGCCCGTTGATCACGCCCGTTCCGCCGGTGGCGTAATCAAGCCCGACCTGGAAACCTTTGAGGTATTGCTCCCCGTACGACTGGAGCGGACCGGACTGGGAGGTGACGATCCCGACCTGAACGGTGTCTCGCACCTCGACCGCCGCCGCGGGGGTCGACCCCGGTGTGGACTGGGCGGCACTCGCTGGCCGCGCCCCGCCTCGGGCACCGAGAATCGCCGCTGCCCCGAGCCCCGTGGCTCCCCCAACGAACGACCGCCGCGACAACCGACCGGTATGCTGCTGGCTCACTCGGAATCCCCCTCAACAATCAAGCGCCATCGCTCGCTGCGCCGCCCCGTTGCAGCGTCTAGATGTCGGCCTTAGGCGTACTCACGCCATGCCCAGACCTACGTCTGGGCGCGAGGATCATGGGCCGGGACGCAATGCTTGTCAAGAAGCCAATTCGCTCGCGAGAAGGTGAGCGGAGCCGAGGTCCCACCCGCGGGACCTCGGCCCTTGCCCTACCAGCGGAAGGGTGCATTGACGATCGTTTTGCCCCAGTGCGTTAGCCCGGAGGGGCTGCTGAAGACCGGGTCCGTACGGCCTCGATCGCGGTCACAGCAGCCGGATTCTCCAGGGCGGAGACATCACCTGCAGGAAGCCCCAAATACGCGGCCCGGATGACCCGACGCATGATCTTAGCGTTGCGCGTCTTCGGAAGTTCGCCCACGAACCGGACCCCTTCCGGCCTCAGTGCGGCGCCTAAGCTGCGGCCGACCGTCTGTCGCACCTCCTCGGCGAGTTCCTCCGATGCCTCCGTTCCCGGGATCAGCACACAAAAGACCGTGACTGCCTCGCCCTTGACCTCGTGGGGGACGCCGATCGCGGCTGCCTCCTGCACCGCTGGGTGCGCCACCGCCGCCGACTCCACCTCTGCCGGACCGACCCGCTTGCCAGCGACCTTCAAGGTGTCATCCGACCGCCCGCGGATGAACCAGAAGCCGTCCGCATCAACCTCCGCCCAGTCGCCGTGGACCCAGACCTCGGGAAAGCGGGACCAGTAGGTGTCCAGGTAACGGTCCGG
This sequence comes from Thermomicrobiales bacterium, assembly GCA_030446955.1. GTDB lineage: Bacteria > Chloroflexota > Chloroflexia > Thermomicrobiales > UBA6265 > LC2-1. The sequence continues at coordinate 516 of JAUJMG010000657.1, read as the reverse complement.
ATCCCGCCAGAAGCCGCGAGTCATCCCCACCCAGGGCTGGCGGACGACTAACTCCCCCACCGCACCTCGGACCGGGTTGCCCGCATCGTCCACCACGTCGGCGTCCATACCCGGCACGGGTCCGCTGAACGCGCAGGGCTTCTGCGGCTTGATTGTCACGCAGCCGACGATGCCTCCACTGGTCTCGGTGCCGCCGGAATAGTTGATCACCGGGCAGCGCCCGCCGCCAATCTCCTCGAAGTACCAACGCCACGGACCCGGGTTCCAGGTCTCCCCGGTGGAGCCGAGAACTCGCAAGGAGCTGAGATCCCGATCCCGGGGCCAGGCCAAACCGTGGGGCATCAAGGCGCGGATGGCTGTCGGCGCCACCCCGAGCACGGTGACGCCGTGCCGCTCGGCTAGATGCCAGAGGCGATCCGGTTGGGGATGATCGGGTGTTCCCTCGAACAAGAGGAGGGTCGCGCCGAGCATCAATCCGCCGCCGATTGCCCACGGGCCCATCATCCAGCCCAGGTC
>JAUJMG010000163.1 GCA_030446955.1 Thermomicrobiales bacterium | reverse complement strand
CATCTGGATGCCTACCGTACAGAGCAGACTGAATCAATGTTCGTCAGCGACCATATTCCGAAACCAGTCGCTACATGATAGACTCAATTATCCGAACGCTGTTTGCTGTGCCGCTCGCAACGCCTGTGGAGCGCCCCATGCCTAAGTCTGCCCAACTTGCGCCCAATACCCAGATTCCGTCCGATGGCGGGTCGAGCTCCGAAGATGGGGCGGCTGGACGCGGCGATGTTTACACCATGGCCGAGGCGGCGAGGCTCAAAGGCGTCTCGTACCATACCGTCTCGCGGGCCGTCCGCCGCGGCAAGCTGCCTGTCCAGCGACTCGGCCGGATGGCGCTCGTCTCCGCCGAGGACCTTCGGTCTTGGCGCCCAATGCGTGAGCGGGCCCCACGTAAGTACCGTCGGCGAGAGCCGAACCCAGCGGCAACCCCTGCGCTGCTCGATCTTGCCTCGGGAGAGAAGGTCGAGTTGGCGGGCCGGCTCTCCGCCCTCTACGAGGTGCTCCATAGCGCGGCTGGTCGCCTCCCTTTAGAGGAGTTCCTCGGTCTGCTCTGCGATCGCCTGGCCGGCGCGCTGGACTTCCGCCGGGTGGCGATTTGGGGAGTGGACGGCGAAGGGCAGCGGCTGGTCCGGCTGGCGTCCTACGGCGGGTCTCTCGGCGATCTCGCGCCGGCCGCGGATGTGGGCGGAACGCCGCTCTTCGCGCATCTGATGGAGCTGGAGGCGGCTGCGGTCTTCGACGACGTGGCCGAACTCGGGCCGGACGCCGCAGCGGCGCTGGCCGGCGCGACCTCGCTTTTTGCGGCCCCGCTTCGCGCCGGGGACCAACTCCTCGGCTTCGTGCTCGGCGATTGCGCCGGGGAGACGTTCGAGCTTTCGCCCGCGCAGCTCGGGCTGGCTCAAGTGATGGCCAGCCAGGCGGCGCTCGCCCTGGAGCGCGCCCGTCTCCGGGCGGTCGAAGCCACGCGGGGGGACCAGATCGGGGCCGTCTTGGATGACCTGACGGAAGCGATCTGCGCCTGCGACGCTGATGGCCGCCTGACCTTCAGCAACGCGGCCGAGCGCGCTCTCCTCGGCGCTGGCGACCATACTCTGCAAATCGGGCAGCCCATGCTCGAGGTCCTGGCTCTTGCGCAACGGCGGAGCTTCGAGGGGCAGGCGATCCCGCCGGACGCGCACCCGCTGCTCCGCGCGCTTGCCGGCGAGCGCATCCAGGCCGAGCACTACATCGTGACCCGGGCGAGCGATGGCGTCGAGTTGATGGTCTCCACCAACGCCCGGCCGATTCACGGAAAGGACGGCGCTATCCTGGGAGCCGTCTCCGTCGCTCAGGACATCACCGCGGAGCGGACCGCCGCCGCGGAGGCGGAGGACCGGCTCGCCCGGCTCGAGGCATCCGCCGCGCGTGCGGATGCTGTCGCCGAGGTGGCGCTGGCGCTCAATGCTGGGACAGACCTGGGCACTGTCCTCCAGACCGCCATCGGCCGCCTCGTGGATCTGCTCGGTGGGGATTCCGGGGCGATCTTCTTCCGCGAGGCGGACGGACGCATGGTGGGTCAGGCCGGTTACCGGTTCAACGATCCACCGGCGGAGCAGCTCGTGTTGGACCCCTCGAGCGTCCCGACGACCATGGTGGCCTTCGCCCGCCAGGCGCCGCTCTTCTACACCTACGCGGAGGCGGCACCCTCGGAGCGGATGATTTTCGACCAGCACGGCTTCCGGTCGGCTATCATCGCTCCGCTGATTGTGGATGGCGAACTGATCGGCGTCGCCTACGTCAACTACGCGACCCCGGACCGTCGCCCGAGCCGGGAGGATCTGGGGTTCGCCGCCGCCCTGGCCAACCAGTGCGCCGTGGCGATCGACAAGACCCGTCTCATGGAGCGCTCCGAGTCAGCCCACCGCCGGTTGCTGGCCGTGGTGGACCAGCTCCCGCAGGGCGTGATCATCGTCGAGGGAAGCACTGGCCAGATCGCGCTCGCCAATCGTGCCGCGGAGGAGTTGCTGGGGACATCGCTCGTCGACGCGCTGCCAGGTTTAGGCTTCGCGGATGCCGACGGCATCCCCTTCGAGCCGGGCGCGAGGCCGCTGGAGCGGACGCTCCGCACCGGCCAGGAACGGCTCGGCGAGCCACTCTGCATCACCCGGCCGGACGGCACCCAGGTCACGGTGCTTGCCAACCACGCGCCCGTCACCGACGCCGCCGGCCGCATCGTCGGTGCGGTCGGGGTGATCCAGGATGTCGCTCAGCTAACCGCCATCGATCGGGCCAAGGACGAGTTTCTGTCCGTCGTCGCCCACGAGCTGCGCAACCCCTTGACGAGCCTGCGCGGCAATCTCCAGCTCCTGCACCGGCGCATCCGCAAGGAGGGAGATCCGGCGCGAGCCGAGGAGGCGGATCGGCTGGAATCGATCATTGCGCAGAGCGATCGGATGGGCGAGCTGGTGAATCGGCTGCTGGAGGTCTCCCGAGCCGACCTCGGCCGGCTTGATCTCAGCTACGATCCTGGCGACGCTGCTTCGACGGTGCGGCGGGCCGTGGAGAGCGCACGCGGTCTCTCCAAGTCGCACCGGTTCGTGGAAGAGGCGCCGGATACCTTCCCGGTGGTCTGGGACGCGATTCGGATCGAGCAGGTGCTCGCGAACCTCCTCAGTAATGCCGTGAAATACACGGACGGCGGCGAGGTGCGGGTGACGTTGACCGAGTTGCCCGGCGACCGCCTGCACATCGCCGTGCGCGATCAGGGACCGGGGATCCCGGACGCGGTCAAGGCCCGGCTGTTTGATCGCTACTACCGTGCCAGCCACGAGCACGCCGATGCGTCCGGTGGTGCCTCAGGGCCGGCCGCGGTTGAGGGGCTTGGACTCGGTCTGTACATCAGCCACAAGATTGTCGTCGCCCACGGCGGTGATCTGAAGGTGGAGGACGCCCCGGACGGCGGTGCCCTGTTCCTGATCACGATACCGCGTCAAGCGAGCGTCACCGGGGAGAGCACAGCGCTCTCCTCTGCCCCGGAGTTGACCCACTCCTAGCGCCCGCCAGGCCAGCTACGCTTCGTGCTGGCCGCAGGGCGCGGCGTCGTTCATCGGTCCCGCCGTCGGCGCGGCGAACAGTGTCCTCCTTGATGGGGACCAACGGGCGCGCGAGGCGGGTAACAGGAAGGGACGGAAAGGTATCCCGTCCGTCAACTCGCCCTGACAGACATCTTCTCCGTGCCGATAGGCACGAGGAGGGGCGCGAACGGAGCGCGTCCCCTTGCGGGCAAGTCCGGTGACGGGAATGCTGCCGGGCCGCTCCAGTCGGCAGCCTGGGCGCTCAGGAGACTCGCCCGGCTGTGGGGAGACGAAAAGGTGGGCTTGACAAGCCCGCTGTGCAGCCTGAAGGTGGCCGGGTCGAACGTGACATCCTCCAACCGCCCCCGGATCTTCACCAGCATGCCCCATCCTCCTCAAGCCGATCTGATCATCGAGAACGCGAGTGAGGTTCTTACCTGCGCGGCGGATGCGGATGATCTGATCGGCCGGGTTCCGGGAGCCGCCGTCGCCGTCGGCGGAGGGCGCATCCTGGCGGTCGGCGCGGCCAACGAGGTGGCCGCCGTCGTCGACCGTGCTGGGGCACAGATCATCGACGCCACCGGCAAGGTCGTGATGCCGGGCTTTGTCGATTGCCACACCCACCTTGTCTTCGGCGGTTCGCGGTTGGACGAATATACGGCTCGGCTGACCGGTGCCAATCTCGACGGGCTGAGAGCGCGTGGGATTCCCGTTGGCATCACTGGCACCGTCGAGCAGACGCGCGACCAGAGCGTTGACGCTCTCGTAGATGCGGCGCTGCCACGCCTAGCTGAGATGTTGAGGACAGGCACCACGACGGTCGAGAGCAAGAGCGGCTACGGCCTCACCCCGGCATCCGAGCTCAGGATGTTGCAGGTCAATCGCGTTCTGGACGAGCTGCAGCCAGTGGATGTCGTGGGCACATTTCTTGGCGCCCACGCCTTTCCGCGCGATGTTGCACCCGAGCGATACGTCGATCAGGTCGTGGAGGAGATGATCCCCCGCGTGGCGGAGATGGGGCTCGCCCGATCCTGCGATGTCTATTGCGACGAAGGCTTCTTCACGGTCGAGCAATCCCAACGCGTCCTCGAAGCCGGCGTCGCACGTGGCTTGACTCCCAAAATTCACCTGGACCAGTACACCCACACCGGGGCGGCGGAGCTCGCCGCCCGCTTGGGTTGCGTCTCCGCCGACCACCTCAACTTCACCGGCTCAGCCGAACTTCAATCGTTGGCGGCAGCCCGCGTCGTCAGCGTCGCCATGCCGGCGCTCGACTTCGCCGTGGCCCACCCGCGCCCGATCGATATCCGATCTCTCATCGACGCCGGGATGGCGGTTGCCCTGGCAACAGATCTGTGCCCGGGCTGCTGGCTGACCAGCATGCAGTTCGTCATCACCCTGGCCTGCCAGCTGCACCGCCTCTCGCCAGCAGAGGCGGTGCGAGCCTCCACCATCACCGGGGCCCAGGCGCTGGGCATGGCTGATGAGATTGGGTCTCTCGAGCCGGGCAAACAGGCTGACTTGCTCATCCTCGATGTCGACCGGTACGAGGACCTCGCCTATCGCCTTGGGCGCAACGCGGTGGCGACGGTCATCAAGAATGGCCGGGTCGTGGTGGAGCGGGAGCAGGTGTGAGCGCCACGCGGCCGGGCAGAGATGCGGGGCAGTACCGGGCGGCCCACCTTCACCTGCCCGACGGGTGGCTCTCTCCCGGGTATCTGGAGATTGATACCGCCGGAATCATTGCGGCCGTCCATGCCGACCAACCACCAACGTGGGATTTGGCGGAGGTGCGACGGCTCGATGGCTTCGTCCTTCCGGGCATGGCCAACCTCCACTCCCACGCGCACCAGCGCGGTCTCGCGGGTAAGGCAGAGGGTGGAGCCGGAGCGGCGAGTGGAGAGAACTTCTGGACCTGGCGGACTCAGATGTACGCCTTCGTCGAGCGTCTCTCCCCGGACGACCTGGAAGTCATTGCCACCCAGGCCTACGTGGAGATGCTCAAGGCAGGTTTCACGACCGTTGGCGAGTTCCACTACCTGCACCACGATCAGAACGGCCAGCCCTACGCGAACCCTGCCGAGTTATCGGAGCGCATCCTCTCCGCAGCCGATGCAAGCGGCATCGCCCTCACACTGCTCCCGGTACTCTATACCCGGGGCGGCATCGGCAAGGCTCCGAGCCACGAGCAGCGGCGGTTCGTGCATGAGGACGTGGGCAAATTCGCTCAGCTCGTCGAGCACCTGCTAACTCTCGTCGCCAGCAATCCGGTCTGGCGGGTCGGCATCGCACCGCACAGTGTGCGCGCGGTGACCGGGGATGACCTTGCCGCCCTCAGCACTATCGCCGATCGTGACCCCGGTATGCCGGTCCACATCCATGTCGCCGAACAGACGGGCGAAGTCGACGAATGCGTGGCGCTCCTCGGGATGCGCCCGATTGACTGGCTTTTGGCTCACGTCGAGGTCGACGATCGGTGGACACTGATCCACGCCACCCACGGCTCTCCCGAAGAGCTTGACGCCGTCGCGGCGAGTGGCGCGACGGTAGGGCTGTGTCCGATCACGGAGGCCAACTTGGGCGATGGGATTTTCCCGCTTCGTGACTACCACCAGCAGGGAGGCCGATGGGGGATTGGCACCGATAGCAACGTGGCCATCAGCTTGGTCGACGAGTTGCGATTGCTCGACTACGGGCAACGCCTCCTTCACCGCCGCCGGGACACCCTCCCAGCCACCGGTCAAGAGACTGTGGGCGGGCCGGGCCGCCGCCTCTTCGATCACGCGCTGATGAGCGGCGCCCGGTCGCTTGGGCAACCGGTCGGGGCCATCCGGCCTGGAATGCGTGCTGGCCTCATCGAGCTGGATCCCGACGCCGCCCCGATGCTCGGTCATCGTCCTGACACGGTGCTCGACGGATGGATCTTCGCGAGCAGCACCCCGGTCGTGCGGAACGTGATGGTCGGCGGGGAGTGGGTCGTACGAGACGGGCATCACATCCGTGAGCGGGAAGTGCTGGAGCAATTTCGGGCCGTGGTCTCCCGGCTCTGACGGGCTGCCTGGATCTTCCTCGACCCCTGCCGAACGTGTCCATCAATGGTCCGACTGCGGAAACTGTGGAGGCGTCCGCTCAGGCGCCGGTCTCTGCCGGCCACAGCGGCACTTTCAGCCCCGTCGCACGCGCGTGGAGGGCGGCCCGCTCGTAGCCGGCATCGACGTGACGCAAGACGCCTGTGCCAGGGTCGTTGGTCAGCACCCGTTCCAACCGTGCGGCCGCCTCCCGGCTGCCGTCCGCGACCACTACCATGCCGGCGTGGAGCGAGAGGCCAATCCCGACGCCGCCACCGTGGTGAACCGAGACCCACGTCGCGCCGGAGGCCGTGTTGACCAGCGCGTTCAGGACCGGCCAGTCGGCAATAGCGTCCGATCCGTCCCGCATCCCCTCCGTCTCCCGGTAGGGCGAGGCCACCGAGCCGGTATCGAGGTGGTCCCGGCCGATCACGATGGGAGCCGAGACTTTGCCCGAGGCGACGAGGTCGTTGAAGGCGAGACCGGCGAGGTGGCGCTCCCCAAACCCCAGCCAGCAGATTCGGGCCGGCAGCCCCTGGAACGCCACCCGCTCCCCGGCCAGCGTCAGCCAGCGGTGGAGCGTGGTGTTCTCCGGAAAGAGGTCCATCAGCGCCCGATCCGTCGCCGCGATGTCGGCCGGATCGCCGGAGAGGGCTACCCAGCGGAACGGCCCCTTGCCTTCGCAGAAGAGGGGCCGGATAAAGGCGGGGACAAACCCTGGGAACTCAAAGGCGTCCTCCACCCCGGCCAGGTATGCCTGGCCGCGAAGGTTGTTCCCGTAGTCGAAAACAATCGCGCCATTGCGCTTGAATGCGAGCATCGCCCGGACGTGCTCGCCCATTGCCTGGAGCGACCGCTGTGTGTAGAAGTCGGGGCTGGACCGACGCAACTGGCGGGCATCTTCAAGGCTGATCTTGGGGATGATGTAGCCGTCCAGCGCGTCGTGGGCCGAAGTCTGGTCGGTGACGACATCTGGGCGGAAACCGCGGGCGACCAGGTCCGGCAGCACCTCTGCCGCGTTGCCAAGGAGGGCAATGGAGCGCGCTTCCCTGCGGGCAGCCGCGTCCTCCGCATGAGCCACGGCCGCCTCGAGCGATTCGGTCGCCTCGTCGCAGTAGCGGGTCTCGATCCGGCGCCGGATGCGCTCGGGGTCTGCCTCGACCACCAGGCAGACCCCGCCGTTCATCGTCACCGCCAATGGCTGAGCCCCGCCCATGCCGCCGAGCCCGGCGGTCAGCACGATCTTGCCCGCGAGCGTACCGTCAAAGTGCTGTCGAGCCAGTTCGGCGAAGGTTTCGTAGGTGCCCTGCAGGATGCCTTGGGTCCCGATGTAGATCCAGGAGCCGGCGGTCATCTGCCCGTACATCGTCAGGCCGAGCCCTTCCAGCCGCCAGAATTCCTCCCAGGTGGCCCACTTCGGCACCAGCAGGGAGTTGGCGATCAGGACGCGCGGCGCGTCGCGATGGGTCCGGAGCACCCCGACCGGCTTGCCCGATTGGACGAGCAGGGTCTCGTCGCCCTCCAGTGCCTCCAGGCAGCGGACGATGGCATCGAAGGCGGGCCAGGATCGGGCGGCCCGCCCCGTCCCGCCGTAGACGACCAGGTCGTCCGGCCGCTCGGCCACCTCTGGGTCGAGGTTGTTCATCAGCATCCGCAGGGCAGCCTCCTGTTGCCAGCCCTTGCAGCGCAGGGTCGTTCCGCGTGGCGCTCGCACCACGCGCTGACCCTGGGTGTCACAGGCCATCGCTCACCCCATGTCCCCCGTCAGGCAGCTGGGCGATCAGCTCGCCCTCCCGCAGCAGGGTCACCGCCGCCGCTATATCGTCCGCGATCACCCGATCGTCGCGCTCCAAGACCGGAATCCGCGCCCGAATCCTGGCGTGCAGGTCACCAAGCGGGCCGGAAGGAACCCGCCCGGCGAGGTCGCAGGCTTGCGCGGCGCAGAGCGCCTCGACGGCGACGATGTTCTCCACGTTGGCGACTACCTGGCGGATATGCAGGGCAGACGTGGCCCCCATGCTGTTGTAATCCTCGACCCCCGCCGAGGTGGGGATCGAGTCGACGCTGGACGGGTGCGCCAGGACGCGGTTCTGGGCGACCAAGCTGGCCGTGAGGTAATGGGCAATCATGTAGCCCGAGTTGATCCCGGGCTCACGGACCAGGCA
>JAUJMG010000162.1 GCA_030446955.1 Thermomicrobiales bacterium | reverse complement strand
AGGCAGTTGAGCATCGGGCAGGCCAGCAGGTCCGCGATCTCCAAGGCGCGGGCGACGCCCTCGCGGAACTCCTCCACGCGCGCCGGGTCGTTGGCGATGCCCCGTTCTCCCGCCGCGAAGTTCCCGGCAGGCAGGTTGAAGAGCACCTGCTGCAGCCCGTTGCGCGAGAGGGCGTCTCGGATGGCCGAGGCATCTTCGGCGTACGGGAAGAGGAACTCGACGCCCTGGAAGCCTGCCGCGGCGGCGCGGTCGAACCGCTCCAGGAACGGGTACTCCGTGAACAGCATTGACAGGTTCGCGGCGAACCGCGGCATGACCCCTCCAGTGTGTGCACACCCGGCGCGCGGATGCCCCAATCAGTCGGCGCATGCTAGACGCACCGGCCGGGAAGGGTCAATGGTGCCTGCACCTGCCGACCCCTCAGCGCCCCTCCCTCCACCTGTTTCCCCGAGGTGCAGGACCTTTCGAACCGATGTAGCATCAACCACGGATGATGGATGAGGGAATCGAGATGCGGCGGCAGGGGGATGAGGCGATGATGGGGATGCGAGCCGGTTTGGCGGCGACGCAGGTGCTGCGGGATCGCGGGGTGCGCTTCGCGTTCGGGGTGCCGGGCGAGAGCTTTCTGGGGTTGCTCGACGCGCTGCACGAGACACCGGAGATCCGGCTCGTCAGCACCCGGCACGAGGGAGGGGCGGCCTTCATGGCGGACGCGGTGGGTAAGCTCACCGGCCTGCCCGCCATCTGCATGGGCACCCGGGGTGTCGGATCAGCCAACCTCGCGATCGGCATCCACACGGCCCAGCAGGACTCGACGCCGCTGATTGCCCTCGTCGGTCAGGTGGAGACGCCCTACCGGTACACCGAGGCGCTCCAGGAGGTCGAACTGGACTCCTTTCTCGGGGCGATCACGAAGTGGTCGGTCGAGGCGCCGAACGGGGAGCGCCTGCCATCCATCGTGAGCGAGGCGTTCCGGCGCAGCGTCAGCGGCCGCCCCGGCCCCGTCGCCGTCGCCCTCCGCGGCGACATCCTCGACGAAGCCGCCCCGGCCGACCTGCCGCCAGCAACCGCGACGCCGGCGGCAACGCCCCGCGCTTCCGATGTCGAGGCGATCGTGGCGACGCTCGCTGCCGCGCAGCGGCCCCTCATCATCGCCGGGGGCGGGGTCCTGCGGGCCAGGGCGACGGGCGCTTTGGTGGAACTGGCGGAGCGTCTGGCTGTGCCGGTGATGAGCGCGTTCCGCCGCCACGACGTCTTCCCGAACGACCACCCGCTCTACCTGGGCCCGCTCTCGTTCGGCGCGCCACCGAGCGTTGTGGAGCGGGCCCGGGCGGCCGACGTGGTACTGGCGATCGGGACCCGGCTCTCGGAGTTGACGACCTTCGCCTACACGATCCCGAGTCCCGGCGCGACCCTGATCCACGCCGATGTCGCACCGGAGGTGCTCGGGCGCTCTTTTCCGGCCCGGTACGCCGTCGCTGCTGACGCCGCGGAAACGATCGCGGCCCTGCTGGGCGCCGCGGGCACGGCTCCGGCCCCCGGACGCGAGGCGGCTAACGCGGAGGATCGAGCGGCGTATGAGGCCGGCTCTTCACCGCCCACCTCCGGTACCGTCGCGGACCTGGTCGATCCGGCACTTGTCGTGGCGGAACTGCGGCGGCAGCTTCCGGACGACGCGATCCTGACGAGCGATGCGGGGAACTTCTGGGGTTGGTTCGCGCGGTACTACCGGTTCCAGCGTCCCGGCACGTTCCTTGGTCCCACCTCTGGCGCGATGGGGTACGCGGTGCCCGCCGCGGTCGGGGCGGCGCTGGTGCGGGGCAACGAGGTGCCGGTGGTGGCGCTGGCCGGCGACGGCGGCTTCCTGATGACGGGGAACGAGTTGGCCGTGGCCGCCCAGCACGGGCTCAATGTGAAGGGAGTCGTCTTCAACAACGCGCTCTACGGCACGATCCGCCTCCATCAGGAGCGGGCCTACCCGGGTCGCGTGGCGGGAACTGAGCTTCAGAGCCCGGACTTCGTCCGCTACGCCGAGGCGTTCGGCGGCCACGGCGTGCGGATCGAGCGGAACGAGGATATTGCCGCCGGCGTGCGGGAAGTGCTCGCGCACCCCGGCATCGCCGTGCTCGAAGTGGTGGTCTCGCGGGAGTCGATCGCGGTCGGCCAGTCCCTCAGCACGGTTGTTGCGCGAACGCGGTAGCGTTCCCTGCTGGCCTCAGGACCGGACGGGCGCCGAGAGTGCGTCGGCAAGGGCGGCGACGATGCCGTCCATGTCGCGGCCCGCGTCGCGCTCCTCTGGCGATTCCTTCCCGATCGGGGTGTCGGCCACGAAGCGGTACATGTCGGCCGCGCCGAGGAGGATGTTCGGAGTCAGACCGAGGTCGGAGAAGCAGGTCGCGATCTCTTCCATCTCGCCGACCCAGCGGTACGTCTTGGGCGGCATGGGAGGCAGCGACCGCTCCAGCCAGGCGAGGACGTCCGGGATGCTCTCCCGCTGCTCGGCTCGCAGCGTCTCCTCGAAGCCCATCAGCCGGGCCGCGAGCAGCAGTTCCGTGCCGAGTGCTTGGAGCCCCTTGGTTAGGGCGGCGTAGCACATCTTAATACCAGACGCCTGGCCGATCTCGTCACCCATCACGCGCACGTCGAGCCCGAAGTCGCTCAGTCCGGCGAACTCGCTCGCGCCGGGACCGGAGGCATAGAAGCGAGTTCCCGGCTTGCGCGGTGGTGGGCCGACGATCCCCACGTCCGCGAAGCGGCCTCCGGCGTTCAGAATGGCGTCACCGACGAGGCGAACGGTGCTCGGCGCGATCGCGTTGCAGTCGACGTACAGGATGTCGGCCTGTGCGGCCGCGATCGCGGCGGCTACCTCCTGCGCGACTGTGACCGCCCGCGCTGGAACCAGAACGCAGAGCAGCATGTCGGCCTGCCGCACCAGTTCTTCGAGGCTCGGTGTGTCTTCCATCCCGGCTCGCTCCGCCAGCGACCGAGATCGGCCGCTACGACCGCCGAGGTGGGTCAGGACCTGGAGGCCGTTCTCCCGCAGCACGCCGCCGATCGTGTGTCCCATCTCTCCGGGGCTGAGTATTCCGACGCTGCCGATGGCCATGTCCAATCCTCCTTGCGGCTGCCCGGCGCCTACTCCACTCACTCGGTCGCTAGTTAGGTTGCCCTACCCGGGATCATTCCACACCCGGCACGGCTGGTCGACCCCCACCTCCGTCCCTGCCGGCGACGGGAAGTTCAGCTGCACGTGGAACCAAGTCCTCCCGGAGGAGGCGGAACGTTGCGGGGTCGGGTCCATCGGGGAAGAGCGTGGAGGTGGCGATGAGGAGGTGATCCACGCCGGCGGCGGCGTATTCCTGCAGCACCGCGAGGGCTTGATCGGGGGTGAAACTGCCGTCCTTGGGCGTGGCCGAGATGGGAAGCCAGCCGAGTACGGTCCGCTCGATCTCGTCGTACTCCCGGCCGAGGCTGTCGCAGTGGGCACGGAGGACTCCCAGCTTGTGGCGCACCTCCTCAAGCGCGGCGGGGGCGGAGAGATCGGGAAGGTGGTTGAAGAGGGTGAAGTTGCAGGCGTCGCCGTAGCGCGCGACGAGGCGGAGCGTCTTCCGCTCGCCTCGTCCCCCGACCACGATCGGCGGGTGAGGCCGCTGGACCGGCAATGGCTGGCAGAGCGTCTCGGCCAACTGGTAGTGCTTTCCCGCGAACGGTCCGACCTCGCCGGACCACATCTGATTGGTGATCTGAAGCGTCTCCTCCAATCTCTCGAAGCGTTCCCCGAGCGAGGGGAAGGGGATCCCGAGCCCCTCGTGCTCGCGGTCGAACCAGGCCGCCCCGATGCCCAACGAGGCCCGCCCGCCCGAAAGGGTGTCGAGGGTGGTGACGCTCTTTACGAGCACGCCGGGATGGCGGTAGGTCACGCCGGTCACCATCGTTCCCAGGCGCATCCGGCGGGTGACGGCGGCGACGAAGGCGAGCGCGGCGTAGCCTTCGAGCATCGGTTCCTCTACGGCGCCATGGCGGGGAAGCTGGAAGAAGTGGTCCATCACCCAGAAGGAGGCGAACCCGGCCGCTTCTGCCTCCTGCGCCATGGCGGCGAGCGCCGGTCCGATCCCCGCCTCTGTCCCCGGCCAGTTGAACCGGTTGCAATAGAGCCCGAGCTGCATCCCCATTCCCTCCCCCTGAACGCGCCCACGCCTGCCCGAAGCCCGGCGCCGCACTTCTGCCGATTTCGAGGTGTTTCGGTGCCGGTAGCCCGATTGAGTTTGACCCACGTCGCGCCGCGACCACGGCTTCCGTCCCATCCTCACCGAAACGCCGGACCAGCGCCAGCGTCTGCGCCAGGATCCGGCCAACGAGTGACGCGCCCGGTGTCGCCGCCCTCTCTGACCTGTGAGCTAACTGGAGAGCCCTGGACAGGTCTCCCACCCAACGCGATGATCCCGCCCGGTAGCCTCGGTGGTGACCGGCGTGGAACGGCCGCAAGGAGGAGCGATGACGCGTTGGGTGGTCGTGGCGCTGGCGCTGGTGATTGCGATGGGCGTCATCGGGGCGGGCTGAGCAGGTGCGTCGGTCGCGCCCAATGCCCAAGGCCGGGTCCGCTCCGGCGGGATCGGGCTGAGCCGGGAAGATTGGGAGCAACGCCACGGCGTGGGTGAGGTCGGGCAGACCCTGGTGACCTACGAGGGCGGCACCTACGCCGTTGGATTCTCCGACGATGTCGTGACGTTTATCGAGCAGGGTTGGGAGGACCAGGGGGGCATCACGCCGGAGGGAGCGACAGAGATCGTCGAGGACCTGCTGCCGAGGGACGCACGGCTGCTGGAGCGGTACTACGCTCCGGCGACCGCGGCCGGCCCGACGAGCCTCCTGATGGAGCGGTACGACAGCCGGGGGCTGGAGGATCTGCTGGAGGAAGGGGACGGCGACGGGACCGGGAGCATCCTCGTGCTGTACCAGGAGACGCCGGCGGAAGGCCGGTTCGAGCCGAATGTGGCCCGGGTGGACATCATGGTCGGGGAGGCACCCTAGCGCGGTTGGAGCGCATCGCCACGAACCGGGAGGATGATGCAGAGTAGCCGCAGGGGCAAGGGGCAAACCCACGGCTCGGGCGCCACGTCCGCTCATCCGAAGCCGGCACGCCGCTTCCCGAGGACTACGACTACGGTTGCGGTCGGCCGCTCCTCCGGATTCCGGCCCGTGTCCTGAATCTTCGACCGGGTCGGAGCGGGGCTCGGGAATGGGGACTGTGCCGGGTCACAAACGTGAGGCGGCGGCAGCCGCGGGAGCGCCGAGGCGGACCCGGGACTGGGAACCCAGACGGAGGAGAGGCTGATGCGGGTGCACACAATCGAGCCGGGACGGGAGACGCTGCACGGGGTCTTCTCTCCCGACCTGCCGCCGGCGCTGACGGTCGACCCCGGCGACACCGTCGTCTTCCGAACACTCGACGCGGGGTGGTGGCTGGAGCCGCCGATCGCCCCCCGGGAGGAACGGCGGCGATTCGACGACGCGCGGCCAGAGTGGCGCGGCAACGGCCACGCGCTGTGCGGGCCGGTGGCAGTGCGCGGCGCGGAGCCGGGGATGACGCTGGAGGTGAGGATCGGGGAACTCCGCCCGGAGCGCTGGGGCCGGACCTTCGCCGGCGCAGCCCACTCGGACCTGAACCGCCGGCTCGGCGTGGCGGACCGGGAGGAACTCCTTGTCTGGACCCTCGACCCCGAGCTAATGGTCGGGCGGGACCAGCACGGCCACAGCGTGGCGCTGCGGCCGTTCATGGGGGTCCTCGGAATGCCGCCCGCCGAGCCGGGATCCCACCCGACGAGGCCGCCGCGCCCGACCGGCGGGAACATCGACTGCAAGGAGTTGGTGCCGGGCAGTTCGCTCTTCCTGCCCGTCGCGGTGGCCGGCGGGCTCTTCTCCGCCGGGGATGGGCACGCCGTTCAGGGCGACGGCGAGGTCTCCGGCCAGGCCATCGAGTGCCCCATGGAGCGGTGCGAGCTCACCTTCCTGCTTCACGAGGAGATGCGGCTTGCCACCCCACGCGCCCGCACGCCGGCGGGGTGGGTGACCTTCGGGTTCGACCGTGACCTGAACGAGGCGATGGCGGTTGCCCTGGAGGGGATGCTGGACCTGCTCGGGGAGATGGTGGGCGCGGACCGCCACGCGGCGCTGGCCCTTGCCAGCGTGGCGGTCGATCTTCGGGTCACCCAGGTGGTCAACGATGTCTGGGGGATCCACGCCCTCCTGCCGCACGGGGCGATCCGGTGAAGGGGAGCCCACATAAGGGCGGCGACGCGGAGCGGCCCTGTGCCCGGAGAGACGGGCGGCGCGGCCTGCGATACTGGCGGAGAGGGAGGGCGGTGCCAGCTCGCTCCCGGCGACGCCGTCAAGGGAGACGGAATCGGCGGCTTCGCGGCTGGGGAGACGTTCACGGCGACCCCTGGCGTGGCAGCGTGGGAGGGAATTCTAAGACGGTGAGCGATCACGACCTGATTGTGTCCCATCTCGAAGCGGCGGAAGACTGGTACCTGGACGATCTGCGCCATCTTGCGGGCATCGACTCCGGTTCCTACGACAAGCCCGGCGTCGATCGCGTTCAGGGCTGGTTTGCCGAGCGGTTGGCCGAACTTGGCTTCGAGGTGGAGCGGCGCCATCAGGCCGAATGGGGCGACGATCTCGTCGCCCGGCGCCGGGGTGAGGGCAAGGCGCGGGTCCTGCTGATCGGCCACGCCGACACCGTCTACCCCCCGGGAACCGCCGCCTCCCGGCCCCTCACCGTCGCGGGCGACCGCGTCCTCGGTCCCGGCACCTGCGACATGAAGGCGGGGTTGCTCTCCGGGCTCTACGCGCTGCGGGCGCTGGAAGAAATGGGCTGGCGGGGCTACGGTTCGATCACCGTGGTGATCGTTTCCGACGAGGAGATCCAGCAGCGCCACTCGGTCGATTTGCTGCGCGGGGAGGGGCCGCGGCACCACGCGGTGCTCACGCTTGAGGCGGCGCGGGCGAACGGCGACATCGTGACGTCGCGCAAGGCGAGCCGCTGGTACAAGGTGGAGGCGATTGGGAAGGCGGCGCACGCGGGTGTTGAGCCGCAGAAGGGGGCGAGCGCGACCCTGGCCATCGCCCGCATCATCGACGCCGCCTTCGAATTGAACGGGCTGAAGCCGGGGATGACGGTCAATCCGGGTCGGATCGAGGGCGGCGCGAACCCGAACGTTGTCGCCGATCGCGCCTCCGTCCTCTTTGACCTGCGGGCCTGGACCAACGCCGAGATGGAGGAGTTGGCTGGCGCGCTCCGCGCGGTTGTCGACGCGCCCAGGGTGCCTGGGGTGACGGCGACGATGGAGCTCAGCGGCGGGGCCGGGATGCCGGCGATGGAACGTTGGGCCGGGACCGTCCGGTTGGAGCAGCACGCGATCCGGATCGCCGCCGATCTCGGCTTTGGGCTCAAGGGCGCGGCGACGGGCGGCGCATCCGACGTCAGCCACGCGGTCCGCGCCGGGACGCCGGGCCTCGACGGTCTCGGACCGGTGGGCGGGCTCGACCACAGCCCCGACGAGTACATCCTCCGCAGCAGCATCGTGCCGCGAACGGCCCTGTTGGCGCGGCTGCTGCAGGCGACTGCCGCCGACGAGGAGCTGATCGATGGTTGACCCACCGGCGGATGCGGAAGCCCTTCTGGCGCGTCTGGATGAAGACGGGATCGAGCACCTCTGGGTCGTCTACCACGACTACGGCGGGCGCGCGGCCGCGAAGACGCTGCCCCGCGAGGGGTTTCGGAGCGCGGTCCGAGACGGAGTGGTCTTCGCGCTCGCGAATCTGAACATGGCCGCCGACGACCACCAGGCGGTGGGGGCGACGCTGCTGGCCGACAGCGGCGATTTCCTCGCCGTCCCGGACCCGCGCTCCTACGCCGTGCTGCCCCGCTATCCTAGAACGGCCCGGTGTTACGCCTGGATGCGAGGGAGCAACGGCTCGGAGTGGGACGGCTGCCCCAGGACGCGTCTGGCGGCGGTCACCGAGGAGTTGTTTGGGCTCGGGTACACAGTTCAGGCGGCGCTCGAACCGGAGTTCTACCTGCTCCGCGGCAAACAGGGCGCTGAGTATGAGCCGGCCAACGCGACGCGGATGTTCAGCCAGGAAGGCCTCGCCGCCGAGCATGGCTTCGTCGAGCGGGTGGTCGACGAGTTGCGGGCGATGGGGGTGACCGTCGCCCAGTTCGGCAAGGAGTACGGCCCCGGCCAGTACGAGATGTCCGTCCGGCATGCCGAGCCGATTCGCGCTGTCGACGACTACT
>JAUJMG010000161.1 GCA_030446955.1 Thermomicrobiales bacterium | reverse complement strand
GGGCCAATAGCATTGACTCTCTTCGCCGAGACTACTCGGCTTAGGCTGCCGCTCGCTCCGCTAGGGCAATGATGACAGCCGGCCAATCGGCGCAGAGGGGACTCCTCTTGCCTGTTGTCGGTGCTTCCTCAGCCCGCCTCTCCTGCCGGCCTCCCGGTCTCCACCGCGCCGAGGAGTAACGCCGGGGCGGTCAGTATCCCCGGTCGCCCGCACGGTGCCCGGCGGCGCTGACCATCGGCTTGCCGAGCGGGCCGTGCGAAGTGTCGAGCGATACTGCGGCGAGTCCCGGACCACGGCAATTCAGGACAACAGTTGCAGCTAAGGACGGCGAAGCCGACAAGATTGGTGCGTGCCGCTGCCTAGAGGGCCTCGCTCAGCCTCTATGCCCCGATCAGGGACAACGCGGCATCCCCAACTCGGGTGCGTAGCCATCTCTGGACGAAGGCGGCCGGCGTGGTGAGCTACCCGGTCTGTGCCGTGCGTTCGTTGGCTGGTGGTCGGTCCCAGCCTCGGTGCAGGGCCTCGTCCCTGGTCAGATCGAGGTAGATGCTGCCGCTCTCGACGTTGGCGACCGCCCGCAGCGGAACGTAGTAGTCGGTGTGAAGGAGGAACCCCTTCTCAACGACAAGATGGGTCGGGGTCACGGCCTTGACACGTCCCAGCTTGTGGTCGTCGCAGCCGTAGACAGTGTCGCCGACGTGGAAGCTCCATTGCCGCTCGCCGAGGTCGACCATGGAGTTAATCATGGTTGTTCTCCTCCCTCGGAAATGAGGCGGGCGCGGCGGGAAATAGTCCCAAGCCGCGCCCGCCGCCGGTCTACGTGTTGTGCCGTGGGGTTCGGAACCTTATCCGAGGTTGCCCTGGGAAGGCCCGATTCCCTACTTCTGGTTGTCCGTACCAGCACCGATCGCCTGTGCCGTCCCTCCGGTCTTGATCGGGATCGTGCGGGGCTTGGCCTGCTCCGCCTTCGGCAGGACGATGCGGACGACGCCGTGCTCCCAGGTCGCCTCGGCCTTGTCGGCGTCGACCGGGAAGGGCAGATTCACGGCGCGCTGGAACCGGCCGGTCCACAGCTCCCGCAGGTACCAGGTCGCGCCCTTGGCCTCCTCGCCCTCCGTCACGGGCCCAATCTCACCGCTTAGAATCAGGATGCCGTCGTGGAACGCGACGTTCAGATCCTCCGGCTTCAGACTCGGCACCGCTGCCACGATCACCGCCTCATCCTGCGTCGCGTAGACATTGAGGGGCAGCGCGAAGGCGGGCGAGCCGCCGGTACTACCTGTGCCGGGGCGGGACCAGAGCGTGCGGAACGGGCTCCCGACAAAGCTTTCATTGAGGAGTTGGTCCATCGCCTGGCGCAGACTGAGAACCTCGGTAACCGGAGAAGGTCCGATCATGTC
This sequence comes from Thermomicrobiales bacterium, assembly GCA_030446955.1. Classification (GTDB taxonomy): domain Bacteria; phylum Chloroflexota; class Chloroflexia; order Thermomicrobiales; family UBA6265; genus LC2-1. The sequence continues at coordinate 6,913 of JAUJMG010000161.1, read as the reverse complement.
CATCACCTCCATCGCACTATCCAAGCGAACCTGAACCGCGCGACGACGGCCATGGGGGCCGATCCGTCTACCTCAGATCCTACTCATCTGCGTCCTTGTTGTCAAGAGGTTGATGCGAAACGTATCAAGAAGAAAGCACTGCTCCCCGCGACAATCCCTGTTCCCGTGGCTTCGATCAGGTGTTGCCGCCTTATGCCGGACAACCCTCAGACACCGTTGACCATCAACGACGTACTGTGACCTACGTACAGCAATCGATAGGTGCTTGCATCAAATACGTGCCTTCACGGATGCGATCGGAGTGACGCGGCCGCAAGATAGGGGAATCCGGCAAGGTCCGGGTGTGGATCGGACTGCCAGGCGCAGGCCCTGTGAGGCCCCTGTTCCGGCCGGCTGTCCAGAGGACGAACCCCGCGAAGGAGGACAGGATGGCAGCGCTCTCGGTTGCAACCTGGGAAGATCGTCTGGTTCAACTCCGCGACCGCCTCGCTAGGGCGGCAGGTGTGCGCCGTGCGGTCCGGAGGAGCCGCTTCCCGTACATCGTCCAGCCATGGGAGTCCTATATGACACGGTTCAGCGGATCTACCTTCTCCGACGCCGCCTCTCCCGCTCGGGACAGGCTTGACCGCCTCCGCGGCAAGGAGCCGGAGTGCACCGCCTGGGGACTGAGCTGAAAGTCCTGTTGATCTCGCATTGTTCGATCAGAGATCACGGGGCGCCGCTGTCCGGCCTGAGCCACCGGCGACTCTGGGAGATTGGCGCAATCGCGTTGACCACCTGCCTGCCGTGAGGAAGGAAAGTCCACCTGCTGGGGCAGATATGCCCGAGCGAGGCTGTGAGCCTCGACCCGCGCCTACGCGCCGGATGTGGGTTAGCGCGACGGGGCGGGTGAGCCGGCGGGGCGAACGGCGCTCGGTGCCACTGCCCTCCGCGCTGTGTCCGCCAGCCACGAGGCGCCGGTGCCCGCCACCGGTCAAAATCCGATGCTTTGCTTGGACGTCCTAGGACCCTAGGACAGATGCTGGCTCGGTCAGCCAGGGACGAAGACGGGAACCCCGGCGTCGGCGTCCGTCACGAGAGGCTTCGGGTCCTCCCCCAACTCAGCGGCGACGGCGTCCCCCAACTCGTTGACCGGGCCCTTGAAGAACCCCATCGTGGTGAAGGCGACGGTGCCGTCCGGCCGGATGAGGTAGACGGTGGGAGTGGCGGCGATCGAGAACGCGTTGGAGACGGGGTAATCCGGCCCCTCGACCAGGATCGGAAAGGTGAGACCGAGCCGACGGGCAAAGGATCGAGTGACGTTGGGCGAATCTTGCGAGACGCCGAACACGGAGAGTTGCCCCTGATACTGCTGATGGAGGCGCTCCAGGAACGGGAACATGGTCTTGCTGGCCTGGCAGGAGCACTTGTAGATGCCCACGAGGACAGGTCCAGACGCGAGCGCATCCGCCATCACCCGCGGCTCGCCCTGTGCATCCGGTAGCTGGACATCCAGTCCCGGGGCCACCGCCCCCGCTTCGATCGTCACCACGTTCTCGTCTCCCTCCCATTACTGTTGACACGGGTCATGCTACCCGCGGGGCAGGCGTGCGGCAAGGGTCGTGGCGGCGTTATCCGCGGCTGGTGCGACGCATCGTCAAGCTTGGAACGGATCACGGAGCAGGGCGCGGGGTGGTTGATGACCAGAATGGATGAGTGGGTGTTGCTAGCCTGTCTTGTCCCTATAGCGCCCGGAGCATGCCCACGCCAAGGGTTACGGTCCCCAGCGCCAGCGACGCTGCCCCAACGTAGACCAGCGCAATGAGCCGGCCCGGCTGAGTCGCCCGGGGGGACAACATGGAGAAGAAGAACCCGGCTGAGACGAAGATCGGGGCAAGCGTCAGGCAATTGCGCACGAGCGCTTTGGCGCCGTCCGAGAGGTCGGCCTGGTCCACGTAAAGCAGCCCGACCAGGGCAAGGAGCACGAGCACCCCGGCATGGGCGTGACCCGCCCGGAAGAGCGCCTGCCGGGCCGGGTTGTCGAGGTAGCCGGGGGTGCGCTTGGTGATGAACCGGAGCAGCGAGATGCCCCCATAGACGATCGTCGGGATGACGACCAGCAGGATACCGGCAGCTTGGCGGGACGCATCCGACATGTAACCCTCTCCTCCCGTACTGATTCTATCGGCTACTCCAAAGGAGTTCCTGCCCGGCCCGCGAGCCCGGCTCGGCCCGGAGGGCTCAGGAAGCCCTCCGCCGCCGCGCGCATAGCCCGCTCGAAGACGATCCGCGCCTCCGGTTCCTGAAAGTCCCCGTTGAGCTGCAGGCTCACGGCGCCGTGGACGACGGTCCAGAGCACCGAGGCCACCAACTCGGGATCCTCGGGCCGGAAGAGCCCGGCCTCGATGCAGGCGCGCGCCGCATCCACCAGGACGCGGAAGGTTTGACGGCTCAGCTCCAACGCCCGTTCCGAGGGGCGGAAGTTTGGGACCGCCCCGCCGAACATCACCCGGTAGTAGTCCGGGTTCTCGAGGGCATGGCTGCGGTACACCCAGCCCAGAGCCGCGAGGCGACCCAGGGGATCTTGCCCCGCCTCCGCTGCCTCCTCGGCCCGCCAGAGGCGGGCGAAGCCCTCCAGCCAGAGCGCCTCGACGATCCCGTTCTTGCCACCGAAGAGGGTGTAGAGCACGGTGGTCGAGCAGCCAACCGCGCCCGCGATGCGGCGCAAGCTCAGGCCGCGCAATCCTTCTTCGACCAACAGGCGGGTCGCCTCGTCCAGGATGGCCCGCCGCAGCGCGGTCTGATTTTCTGCTTGAAGCGCCTCGTACCGCAAAATGTCGTCCTCGGTAGTAACACTGTTTCTCGACGTAGCGATGTTTTACCAAAGGGAGGGGTTCGTGTCAAGGGGAGCCGAACTGCTTGGGCTACGTGAGATGCCATGGCGAGGTAGTTGACCGCGGGCGGCCGCCGCCCGCGCCCGGCCCGAGCCGCTCCGCCACCGCGATCATGGCTGGTGCGCCCGAGACAGAGGCGGCGGTTGGCCCCCGCTGCAGGGCACGCGGACACGACCCGGCGGATGGGGTTGCGGCTGGCCCCTCGACGCCGCGGTGGCATGTCCGCCCGGACCCGAGAGAACGCCGATCGCGCTGAACCAGACGGGCCGTCAGCCCGCGGCGGCGGCCAACCGCTCCCCGATCTCCCGCACCGCCTCCTGGAGGATCGCCACGTCGGTGGGCCCTGTCGCCCAGTTGTCGAAGGCGGTGCGGATCGCGGCGCGGCCGTTCCAGACGGTGCCGGTGACGAAGGCCCGCCCGTCGGCCTGGAGCGCGGCGACCGCCTCCCGGTTGAAGGCGTCCGTCGCGGCCGGGTCGTCGCGCAGGTGCGCCGGGGCGTAGCGGAAGCAGACGATGATCAAGGGCGCCGGGGCCATCAGCTCCAGCCCCGGCGCCGCGTCCACCCAGGCGGCGAAGGCGGCCGCGTTCTCGACGCAGCGCTCCACCAGCGCTCGGTAGCCGTCCCGGCCGTAGGCCCGCAAGGCGCACCAGGCGGCGAGGCCCCGGAACCGGCGCGACATCTCCGGCACGTGGGTCAGCGGGTCCCAGCCCGCGTCCGCGCCCGGGGTCAGGTACGCGCCCCCGGCGGCGAAGGCGGCCCGGAGGGCGTCCGCGTCCCGCACAAAGGCGAAGCCGCAGTCGTACGGCACGTTCAGCCACTTGTGGCCGTCCGCCGCGACGGAGTCAGCCCGCTCGATCCCCCAGGTGAGGTGGGCGAGGCGCGGCGAGGCGGCGGCGAAGAGCCCGAACGCGCCGTCCACGTGGAGCCAGGCGCCACCGGGATGGGCCGCGCAGAGGTCGGCGACGGCGTCGAGGTGGTCGAAGGCGCCGGTGTTGACCTCGCCGGCGTTTGCCACCACCACGACCGGCCCGTCCACGGCCGCCAGCACTGCCGCGAGCGCGTCGAGGTCCACCGACCCGCCGGGAGCCGGCACCTCCCGCACGCTTGACCGCCCGAAGCCGAGGGTACCGAGGGTCTTGCGGGCGCTGGCGTGGATCTCCGTGCTGGAGATCACCGGGATCGGCGGCAGGCCGCCGAGGCCGTCCTGGGCCGCGTCGAACCCCAAACGCGCCCCGGCCCACTGGCGGGCGGCGGCCAGGCCGATCAGGTTCGCCATCGTCGCGCCGCTCGTCAACGCCCCTACCCAGGCGGCCGGGAGACCGAACAGCTCCTTCAGCCAGCGGAGCACCGTCAGCTCGGTCTGGGCGGCGGCCGGGCTGCTGAGCCACATCCCGGCGTTCTGGTCGATGGCCGAGGCGAGCCAGTCCCCGGCCAGCGCGGCCGGGGTGCTGCCGCCGTTGACGAACCCGAAGAAGCGCGGCCCGCCCGACGCGACGATTCCGGGCTCCGCCCGCGCGAACCAGTCGCTCACCGCCTCGGCCGGGTCGCAGCCCCTCTCCGGGAGCGGCTCGTCGAGCGACCCAGTCATCTCCGCCGGCCCCGGCCGCCGGCTCACCGGGCGCTCCGGCAATCCCGCCAGGTACGCGGACGCCAGCTCATACGCCCGTGCCATCGCCGCCTGTGTCGCGGAGAAGTGATCGGCCGGGCGGGTGATGGGATCGGCGAGCGACGGGTCCGTCGTGGTCATGCTGCCTCCGTGGTGGACGGGGGGCGGTCAGCCCTCCGCGGCGTCGGGCCGCTCCTGGAGCCAACCCGTCACCATGATACCGGCGGGAACCGGTGGCCGGGCCCGGTGGAGCGTGGTGATGGATTGCGGGTCCCGCTCCAACTGGGCGAGCCGCTCCCGCGCATCCTTCATGTGCCGGGCGTGGGCGCGCATCGCCGCAAGCTTGACCGGGAACGTGGCCGCGATGTCGATCAGGGTGTTGGGCCGGCCATCGGGTTCGGCCGCGATACCCATCTCGGCGGCGCGCTCGGCCGGCACGGCGTCGTAGTACAGCTCCCGGACGCCGAGCCCCGCCGCGAGCGCCCGGTCGAACGCGGCCGTCGTCGCCCGGTGCACCGCCAGGTGGTCGGCGTGACGGGTGATACCGACCGGCCCGAACGTGAGGAGGACCTGGGGCCGGTGCCGCTCGATCGCCGCGACGACGACCGCCTCCAGTTCCCCGGCCGGCAGCGCCGCCAGCCCGCCGTCGGGGTACGCCAGCAGGTCGACGCCGGCGTAGCCGATGGCCGCCGCGGCCACCCGCAGGTCATCCTCCCGCAGCCGCGCCAGTTCCTCTGGCGACGGCGGCGGCTCAAGGTGCGTCTCCCCGCCCTCGCCCCGGGTCGCCCAGATCCCGTGGATCATCGCGCCCGCCCGGGCGTAACCCGCCAGCACCGCCGCCGGTCCGAAGCTCTCGTCGTCCGGGTGCGCGTAGACGGTCAAGACTCGCGCGACACCGGGTGCCCTTTCCCCATCCGGCCCATCCAGCCGTTCGCCGTCCTCGCCCATGCTCAAACTCCAGCGGGCGGAGTGGCACCGCTTCTCCTTGTCTTCTCTGCCTGGGTCCCGGCGAGGATACCCGAATGGCGGGACTATCACCGGTTGGAGTCAACCACGACGGTAACATTCACGTGGTGTACTGGATGGCCGGGGCCTTCCAGGCAGCGTTCATGCGAGCGAACGCGGAGCGCCACGCTCCGACGATCCCTCGCCGCCAACCCAGGACACGGCCGCACCGCACGGAGGTCTTCTCCCCCATGCCGAGACGACGTAACCGAATCGCGACCGGGCGCTCGCTGCTCCCGCTCGTCGCCCTGCTGCTGTGGCTCGCGGCAACCCTTGTCCCGGCCGCGGCCCAGACGCCCGGCGCAACACCGACCCCCGAACCCTTCGAACTGGTCGGGAGGGTGCGCCCGCACGAATGGGCGCTGCTACTGGGGCCGGCCGGCACGCCGGCCGCGGGAACGCCGGAGGGCGAGAGCGTGCTTCAGACCCCCGGCGCCCTTGGCGACGCCGATCTGGTGGCCGCGCTGCGCGAGGGCGGCTACGTGATCTACTTCCGGCACGCGGCGACGGACTTCTCCCAGCCGGACATCGACCGCCAGAACCTGAGCGACTGCGCCACCCAGCGCAACCTCTCCGACGCCGGCCGCGCCGACGCCCGCGCCATCGGGGAGGGTGTCCGCGCGCTGGGCATCCCGATCGGGGACGTGCTCAGCAGCGAGTACTGCCGCACACGGGAAACGGCCGAGTTGGCATTCGGCCGCGTCACGCTGACCCCCGATCTCACCTCCCGCGCCTCCACCACCAGCCCGACCGACCGCGCCGAGCGCATCGAGGCCCTGCGGCGCCTTCTCGCCACGCCGCCCGCCGCGGGCACCAACACCGTGCTGGTCGGGCACATGTTCAACCTGGCCGACGCCACCGGCGTGTCCATTGCGGAAGGCGAAGCGGCGATCTTTCTGCCGCTCGGGGATGGACCTGCCGCGACCCCGGCAGGCGCTTAGGACGGCACCCGGAAAAGCACCTCGGCAACGGAACAGCCATTCCGGCTCCGGTGCCGCAATCTGGCCTTGGCGAGCGGCCTGACCCTGCGACAACGGGGCGATCGGTGGGTGTTATCCGGGTGGCAGGATGCGAGCGATAGAGCGCCCGCGGTCAGGGACGGCGGGATGGGACGAACGCGAGGACGCCGACGCCCTCGACGCCGATCGCCGGCGGATCGAGGTGGACGCTGGTGACGTTGATCCCGGCGAACGGGCGAACGCCGAAGGCCCGGTCCAGTCGCTCCTGGGGCGCGTTGTATCCCTTGATCAGCGGCGTCACCCAGCCGACCACCTCGACTCGGGCCTCAATCGGGCGGGGGTCGCCGGTCGCCTCCCGGTGGCGGCGAAGGAAATCCCGGATCGCGGCCGTACCGACCACCACCGCGTTCTCGCCCACGGCCAGGCTCATCGTCGCCTTGTCGATGATGTCGTCGGCCCCGGCGGCCCG
>JAUJMG010000656.1 GCA_030446955.1 Thermomicrobiales bacterium | reverse complement strand
TCCAGCAGGCGCCGGACGGGACCCTGTACTACCTGTTCCACGCCAACAATCCGGAGCCGGAGGCGTCGCGCAGCGTCCTCCTGGCCCGCACCACGGACAGGGGCGGCTCGTGGGAGACGACCGTTGTCGATGACGGCACGGAGTCCGCTGCGGACGAGGTCGAGGTCAACTTCCAGGCCCACATGGCCATCGATCCCGACAATCCGAAGCTCGTCTACGTCATGTGGCGCCGCTCGCAAGCCGGTGAGGATCCCCGGCCACCGACTCGGCCCTTCATGGCGGTTTCCAACGACGGCGGGACAACGTTCGGGGATCCCTTCGAGATGCTCGACATCAACCCTGGTTTCGACGGCCCGCGTCCTGTCGTGGTCGACGGTCGGCTGTTTGCCTTCTACCGTGAATCGGCACCATCCACCGAGGATGGACCGCCGCAGGACACCCAGCTCTTCGCCGCCGTCTCCGACGACCAGGGCCAGAGCTGGGGGGACCCGACGCTCATCGCGGCGGCGCTCGACGCCAGCGAGCCCATCCCGCTCTACGACCGGGACGAGAACCTGTTCCATGTGGTCTGGCACGACAACCGCAACGGTGACCTCGACGTCTTCTATTCGAGCTCGAGTGATGGGGAGACGTGGGGAGAACCGGTGCGGTTGAACGACGACGAGATCGAGAACGACATCGGCCAGTACTACCCACAGATCTCCCAGAGCCCAGGGGGGCGTCTCGACGTAGCGTGGTACGACTACCGCAATGACCCGGGGCCTCCGCCCGCACCGGAGGAGCCGGGCGAGCCGCTTGATCTGGGAAGCAACCTAGGGACCATCCAGAGCGTTTACTACGCCAGGTCCGATGACGGCGGTGAGAACTGGAGCGAGAACCTGAGGGTGACCGACGTTCCCATCGACCGCAGCATCGGCACCTGGAACGGGCAGTACTTCGTCGTTGTCCCGGTGTCGATCACGTCGTGGGACGACCGGGCCGTGGTGGCGTGGTCCGACACCCGCAACGGCACCGTTGTCTCGGGGACCCAGGACATCTTTACCGCTGCCATGGTGCCTGAAGACGACGAGGGCACTTCGGTCATCGCCCTGGTGATGGGCGCCATTGGGGTCGCCCTGCTTGGTGCAGGGCTCGCCCTCTTGGCGGCCGTGGCGTTCCGTCGCGGGTCTCGACAAGGTCAGGAGTCCGATAGTCCCGCGACGTGAGGCCGAGCCACGACATCGAGCGACGCCATGGCCGTACGCACGGCGTCGCTCCGGCTCTCAGGTGGCGCCTATACAGGGGTCATGCAGGAGGGAAGCGGGCGTGGGGTACGGCGTGAGGAAGTGGAGCAGGTGGCAGACGGGCGCCGAGGAGCGCAGCGGCGGAGAGCGGTTCCTTCGTCCTGGTTGGTGCTCATCGCGCCACGAGCTCACCGGCGGGGTCGGCCAGCCGAGCTGTTGTGAGCGCCCGCTGAGCGGCACCGAGCACCCGCTCGGCCGTGGCTCGCACCACGGCGGGATCCCCGTTGGACCACACGGCGACGTACGGCAGGCTGTAGTCGTCGCTGGCCAACCCGGCGGCGTGGCAGACGACGTAGGCGACGCTCTCGGCCTCCACCTCGGCGGTGCCCCGGTGGTGGTGGCCCTCGTCCGGATCGTGCAGCCACACGTGCGCCAGCTCGTGAGCCAGAGTCTTGACCGCCTGGGCGTCGTCCACGTCGGCCCGTACGGTGACCGTGCGGGTCAGGTAGTCGGTACGGCCGTTGGCACCTCCGCAGTCGCCGCGCTCCAGGGCGAATCCGGCCTCGGCCACTTGCGAGGCGAGCGAATCCCACAGGCCCTCGGGCGCCTCGCCGGCGAGGAGGGCGGGGCGGATCTCGGGGAGGGGATCACCGTCGGTCTGGGAGATGTCCCACACGTGCGCCACCCGAAAGCCCCGCAGCATGCGTACCACCTCGGGGTTCTCGGCGTCGTCGTGGTCATCGACCGAACGTGCTCGCTGGACACACGGTGCCAGGATGGCGATGCCGCGCTCGCCCTTGCGCACTTGGCGTCCGAGGCGCTGCCAGGCCCGGTAGCCGGCCACCCGGGTGGCGTCGGGGCGCTGGGCCAGGATGAGCAACACGTTGTTGGTCGAGTACCGGTGGAACCGGGAGGCGACGGTGAGGAACTGCCGCCAGTCCTGGCTGTCGATCAGGGCCTGGACCTGGTCGGCGAGCCGGTCGTGGACCTGGGTGAGCTTGTGGTTGG
>JAUJMG010000655.1 GCA_030446955.1 Thermomicrobiales bacterium | reverse complement strand
CTCGCGGGCGACGCGGGCACCGAACTCGGCGTGAGTGTTGAGCCCGGTGCCGACGGCGGTGCCGCCGATGGCTAGCTCGCGCAGGCCGGGCAAAGTTACTTCGACCCGTCCGATAGCCAGCTCGATCTGACGGGCGTAGCCAGACAACTCCTGGCCCAACCGGATTGGAACCGCATCCATGAGGTGGGTGCGGCCGATCTTGACGACGCCGTCGAACTCGGCGGCCTTGACGGCGAGCGTGGCGTGGAGGTAGTGCAGGGCCGGGATGAGCTCCTCCTCGACGGCGAGCACGGCCGCGACGTGAAGCACGGTCGGGATCACGTCGTTGGAAGACTGGCCCATGTTGACGTGGTCGTTCGGGTGGACCCTGGAGCCGAGCGTGCGGGAGGCGAGGGTGGCGATCACCTCGTTGGCGTTCATGTTGGAGGAGGTGCCGGAGCCGGTCTGGAAGACGTCGATCGGGAACTCGGCGTCGTAGGCACCGTCCGCCACCTCCCGCGCCGCCTGCTCAATGGCGCCGGCGATTTCGGGATCGAGGAGCCCGAGCGCGCCGTTAACCCGCGCCGCGGCGAGCTTGACCAGGCCGAGGGCATGGATAAAGCGGGGTGGGAGCGGTTGGCCCGAGACCGGAAAGTTCTCGACCGCGCGCTGGGTCTGGGCCGCGTAGAGCGCGTCCGCCGGCAGCCGCATCTCTCCCATCGTGTCACGCTCGATCCGGTATCCGTTCCCCTGGCCCACGTTCATCTCCCCTTCTATTGAATGCTCGTCAACCGCAAAGCTTACCCCTATCCGCTCATCAAGGGGATAGGGCGGGATCTCATTCGACCGGCGCAGCCGAGTTGCCGCCAGCGAGGCGTAGGGCTTCCACGCTCGAAGCAGAATGCCCGCCGATGAGCGCCAGGAACGCGTGCTCGGCGCGGGTCAGCGAGCGGTCCCGGCGACGAATCAACCAGAAGGAGCGCGGGCAATTCCAGCTGGCGAGTGGAAGGTCCACAAGAAGGCCCGCCAGGCGCTCTGCTTCGATGGCGTGGGTCGAGAGGAAACCGATCCCGAGCCCAGCCTCCACGGCACGCTTGACCGCCTCGTTGCTGCCCAGCTCAATGGTGTGGCCGGGGATGCATCCGGCCCGCTCTAGGCATCTTAACGCAAGATCCCGCGTGGCCGAACCACGCTCCCGCAGCACGAACTGATGTCCGTTGAGGTTCTGGGTAACCATCGGAGCCAGGCCAAGAAGTGGATCACCCGGGCGGACGAACGGGACGACCTCGTCGGTGAAAACAGGCTCGGCTGTCAGGTCGGGATGCGCCGGGGACCGACCAACGAAGGCGAAGTCCAGAGACCGCTCCGCCACCAGTGCGGTGATCTCGTCCGTGTTGCCGATCCGGACCTCCAGCGCGACCCCAGGGTAGGCGGCGTGGAAGCGTCCCAGGTGAACGGGCAGGAATTGCTCACCGACGGTGCTGCTAGCGCCGATCACCAGCCGCCCGGCGACCAACCCCTCGAGGTCGGCCACGACACGCCCAAGCTCATCGATAAGCCCTAGGATGCGACGGGCGTAATCGGCGACGTAGGATCCGGCCGCGGTCGGCGTTACCCCCCGGCCGCCGCGATCGAGCAGGGCGGTGCCGTAGTGACGCTCCAATGCCTTGATTTGGTTGGAAATCGCGGGCTGGCTCAGCCTGCTCGCCTCGCTGGCGGCTGTCATCGTTCCGTGCTCGACCACCGCAAGGAAGACCGCGAGCGCGTGCGTCGTCGGCCTATCGATCATCCTTCGACTTCCGACCCTTGGCTGGTATTCATGAAGTTGATAGCTCTCATCCAAGATTGGTATTGGACATTATACACACCCAACCTTATCGTCGAGAGGGATCGAGAACCGATTCCTGGGAATCCGTGTCGAAGGCAGGGTGCGTCCGGCTGCCACCGGGCCCATGAAAAGGAGCGACTTATGGCGAGTCTCCTCTACATCGCATCCCACGGTCCCGACGACCCGACCAAGGCCTGCATCCCATTCCATCTGGCCGTCAACGGGGCGGCGGAAGCGGGGATCGAGGCGACGATCAACCTGATGGGAGACGCGGCAGTCCTCATCCAGGATCGCTACATCGAGACGCTCACCCCGCTGGGGCTGCCGCCGCTGCGGGAGCTGATGGCCAAGATCCGTGAGAAGGGAATCTCGGTCTACATATGAGGCGGCTGTGCGCAGGCCCGTGGGGTCAGCGAGGCCGATCTCG
>JAUJMG010000016.1:2738-24407 GCA_030446955.1 Thermomicrobiales bacterium | reverse complement strand
CGGGAAGAGGCGGCAGCGCAGGCGGAGCAATACCTCGCTCGGGCGGAAGAGACACTCCGCCAGGAGTCGGCGCAGGCTCGCCAGCAACTGCGGCAGGAGGTCGCCGATCTTGCGGTGATGGCGGCGGGTCGGATCGTCCGCAAGGAGTTAGACCCGGCCGCGCAGACCCGGCTGATTCAAGAGACTCTGGCTGAAGCGGGCGCCGGCGCTCGTCCGGCTTCCGGGAATGGAACCGGCGGCACGGGATCGCGCGCTTAGGAGCGACACCCGGGAGAGGAGCCGACAATGGCGAGCAACGCCGCCAAGATCTATGCGCGAGCGGTGTTCGAACTGGCGAAAGAGAAAAATGCTCTTGACGCCTGGCAAGCCGACTTGTCCCGCCTCGAGCAGGTCATGGCCGACCCTGCCGTCGCCCACCTGTTCCATAACCCGAGTGTTACGCCGGAGCATAAACAGCAGGCCGTCATGCAGGTGCTTGCCGGATCCCAACCAGAGATTAGCAACCTCATTCGTGTCCTCGCCGAGCGGGATCGGCTCGACGTCGTGCCTGATATGGTGCGTGCGTACACCGAAGCCCGGCTGAACGAACAGGGCATTGCCGTTGCCGATGTGACGACGGCCGAGCCGTTGACGCCGCCGGAGCAGCAACTCGTGCGGGACCAACTCAAGCGGATCATTGGTAAGGATATCCAACTTCGGATGCAGACCGACCCTGAGATCATCGGCGGGGTGATCGCTCGAGTGGGCGACATGCTTATCGACGGCAGCGTGGTCAGCCAGCTTCGTCGCCTGCGTGCGCGACTGGCCGCTTCCGCCTAAACTTCCTCAAGGCGGCCTGTCGCTTGCCCCTCGTCCTAAGAAGATTTTCTATGTAGCCGGCCCGCGGGCCACGAGAGGACCCAACGCCATGGCTGTTAACGCCAGTGAAATCGTATCCAATCTGAAGGGCCTGATCGCCGGGGCCGACAACCAGATGACGGTGACGAACGTCGGCACCGTGATCAGCGTCGGTGACGGTATCGCGACCGTCTACGGCCTGACCCAGGTCATGGCGAGCGAACTCGTCGAGTTCCCGAAGACCCAGGCCCTTGGTCTTGCCTTCAATCTTGAAGAGGATAGCGTCGGTGTCATCGTCCTCGGCGAGTACACCCATATCGAGGAAGGCGACGAGGTTCGCTCCACCGGGCGGATCGCCTCCGTGCCGGTCGGAGACGCTCTGATCGGTCGCGTTGTCGATGCCCTCGGCCGCCCAATCGACGGCAAGGGCCCGATTGCTTCAGACCGGACCCGGCCGATTGAGCGCATTGCCCCAGGCGTTATCGCTCGTCAGAACGTTGATACGGCGCTTCAGACCGGCATCAAGGCCATCGACGCAATGATTCCCATCGGTCGCGGTCAGCGCGAGCTGATCATCGGCGACCGCCAGGTCGGCAAGACCGCCATCGTGCTCGACACCATCATCAATCAGAAGACTAGCGGCGTGGTCTGCATCTACGTGGCGATTGGGATGAAGCGAGCCCAGGTGGCGCAGGCGGTGCGGATCCTGGAGGAGCACGGCGCGATGGATCACACCATCGTGGTCGCCGCCTCCGCCTCCGACCCGGCCCCGCTCCAGTTCATCGCTCCCTTCGCGGGCACGGCGATGGGCGAAGAGTTCATGGAAACCGGCCGGGACGCTCTGATCGTCTACGACGACCTGTCCAAGCATGCTCAGGCGTATCGTGAGGTTTCGCTGCTGGTGCGCCGACCGCCCGGACGCGAGGCTTACCCCGGGGATGTCTTCTACCTGCACTCGCGGCTGCTGGAGCGCTCGGCTCGGCTCTCTGACGCCTTGGGTGGCGGTTCTCTGACCAGCCTGCCGATGATCGAGACGCAGGCCAGCGACGTCTCGGCCTACATCCCAACCAACGTCATCTCCATCACCGATGGCCAGATCTACCTGGAGCCGGACCTCTTCTACGCCGGCGTCCGGCCAGCTGTGAACGCCGGTCTCTCCGTTTCCCGCGTGGGTGGCGCGGCGCAGATCAAGGCGATGCGCCAGGTGGCCGGCCGCCTCCGCCTCGATCTCGCCAGCTTCCGCTCTCTGGCCGCCTTCGCGCAGTTCGGCTCCGACTTGGACCCGGCAACGCGACAGCAGCTGGAGACGGGCCAGCGGATGACGGAGATTCTGAAGCAGGGCCAGTACCAGCCAATGCCCGTCGAGGAGCAGGTGGCCATCCTTTGGGCGGCAACCAATGGCGTCCTGAACGACGTACCGACCGATCAGGTTCAGGCGTTCGAGAGTGAGTACCTTGAGTACCTGCGGACCGCTCAAGCCGATCTCCTCCGGCGGATCGCTGAGGAGAAGGCGCTCAGCGACGATCTGATCGCCGCGCTGCGGACCGCGACCGAAAACTTCAAGGGTGGGTCCCGCTTTGCATCTCGTCCTGCTGCGGCGGCGGCACCGGCCGGCGCGCGCGCTGCGGCGCGCTAGTCCTCAGCCGGTAGCCGGCTGACGGCGAGGAGAAGATCGTGGCGAGCCCACGCGAAATCCGACGGCGGATCCGCTCCGTCCGCAACATGTCCCAGATCACCCGGGCGATGGAGATGGTTTCGGCTTCCAAGATGCGCCGGGCCCAGCAGCGGGTGGTTGCCAGCCGGCCCTATGCCGAGCGGCTGCAAACCGTGATCGCCGACCTTTCAGCGCTCCAGATTGACCCGGAGGAGATGCGCGCCTTCCCGCTGCTGGAGCAGCGGGAGGTGCGCCGCTCGGCGGTGATCCTGATCACGCCGGACAAGGGCCTCACCGGAGCCCTGAACTCCAACATCATCCGGCGCGCCAGCCGATACATCCTCGCGGAAGCCGGCGTTCCCGTGGAGGTGATCGCCAGCGGCAAGAAGGGCCGTGATTTCATGGTCCGCACCCGTCAGGACGTGGTCGCCGAGTTCACAGGGCTCGGGGACAACCCGAGCCTGGAGGATATCCGTCCAATCGCCCAGGTGGCCCTGGACGATTTCACGAGCGGCAAGGTGGACGCCGTCCATATCGTCTTCCCGCGCTTCGTCAACACGCTTTCCCAGGTCCCCGAAGTGCGTCCGATCCTCCCGATTGTGCGGCCAGAGGGCGCCGGGGAATACAGCGACTACATCTTTGAGCCGAACCCACTGGTGGTGCTCAACGACTTGCTGCCCCGGTTTGTCGAGATTCAGATCTACCAGGCGTTGCTGGAGTCGATCGCCTCCGAGCACTCAGCTCGGATGGTGGCGATGCGCAACGCCTCCCAGAACGCGAAAGACCTCGTCTCAGATCTAACCCTTTCCTATAACAAGGCCCGACAGGCGATGATCACGGCCGAGGTGTCGGAGATTGCCGCGGGCGCGAACGCGCTGGGCTAGCGGAGGAACTTCTCCCGCTCATTCGTCGGATCGTATCGTCTGCATCATAAGGAGCATTCCATGCCAGCGACCGGAAGAGTTCTCCAGATTACGGGTCCTGTGGTCGATGTCGAATTTCCGCCGGACCAGCTTCCCGAAATCTACAACGCCATCGAGATCGGGCTTGACGGCACCGGCGACGGCAGCCGTGGGGGCGAAGGCCAGGGCGATGGCACCGGAACCGGCGGTCGAACGGACGGCGGCCGGCTGGTGCTCGAGGTCCAGAACCACCTCGGCAACGACGCCGTTCGGGCGGTAGCGATGAGCTCCACCGATGGCCTTCGCCGTGGCATGCCCGCGATCGACACGGGAGCGCCGATCACCGTGCCGGTCGGTGAGGAGACCCTTGGTCGAATCTTCAACGTCACCGGCCAGCCGGTGGACGAGCAAGGGCCGGTCCATACGGCCACCAGTTACCCCATCCACCGCCCTGCCCCGAGCTTTGAGGAGCAGGCGACCGCGGTCGAGGTTTTCGAGACGGGGATCAAGGTTATCGACCTCATCGCCCCGTTTACGAAGGGCGGCAAGACGGGCGTCTTCGGAGGCGCCGGGGTCGGCAAGACCGTCATCATCACCGAATTGATCCGCAACATCGCCTCCGAGCACGGCGGCTATTCCGTCTTCTGCGGGGTGGGCGAGCGGACCCGCGAGGGGACCGCGCTCTGGGGCGAGATGCACGACTCCGGCGTGGTCGATAAGACGGTGCTGGTCTTCGGTCAGATGAACGAGCCGCCGGGAGCGCGCCTGCGGGTCGGCCTGACCGGTCTGACGATGGCCGAGTACTTCCGGGACGAGGGGCGCGATGTGCTCCTCTTCGTCGACAACATCTTCCGCTTCGTCCAGGCCGGCTCGGAGGTCTCCGCGCTTCTCGGCCGCATGCCGAGCGCCGTCGGTTACCAGCCGACACTCGCGACGGAGATGGGCCAGCTTCAGGAGCGGATCACCTCGACTAAGACGGGCTCGGTCACCAGCGTCCAGGCCATCTACGTGCCCGCTGACGACTACACCGACCCGGCGCCGGCGACGACCTTCGCCCACCTGGACGCAACGATCTCCCTGGAGCGATCCATCGCCGAGCGCGGCATCTACCCGGCGGTTGACCCGCTCTCCTCCACCTCCCGCATCCTCGATCCGCTGGTCGTCGGTCAGGAGCACTACCAGACGGCCCGCCAGGTTCAGCAGGTACTCCAGCGCTACCGCGACCTGCAGGACATCATCGCCATCCTCGGCATCGAGGAGCTGAGCGATGAGGACAAGCAGACCGTCGCCCGAGCCCGCCGGATCGAGCGGTTCATGTCCCAGCCGTTCTTCACCGCCGAGGCGTTCACTGGGACCCCTGGTCAGTACGTCACCCGGGAGGAGACCGTTCGCTCCTTCAAGGAGATCCTCGAGGGGCAGCACGACGATCTGCCGGAGCAGGCCTTCATGTATGTCGGCGGCATCGACATGGTAGTCCAGCGCGCTCAGGAGATGGCGGGCGCGGGAGCGCGGTAACCTCACGTTTCTAGATGGAGGGGGCGGCGCTCGCCATGACTGGCGCCGCCCCCTCTCTTCTGAGTCCCTACCCGGAGGCAACATCTGATGGCGGACAAGCTGAGCGTCGAGATCGTGACCGGGGAGCGCGTGGTCTACCAGGAAGAGGATGTCGACATGGTCGTCGCCCCCGGAGCGGACGGCTCGCTGGGTATTCTTCCGCACCACGCGCCCTTGATCACCCTGCTGGCGAGCGGCGAACTGCGGATCAAGAAGGGCGCCCGGGAGGAACCGATCGCCGTGTTCGGCGGCTTCATGGAAGTCACACCGGATAAAGTGATCGTTCTCGCAGACACGGCGGAGCAAGCAGAAGAGATCGATATTGCCCGGGCTGAGCAGGCCAGGCGGCGGGCCGAAGAAGCTCTCGTTCATGCCCGCTCCGGCACCGCCACCGATCTAGCCGAGGCCGAGTTCGCGCTGCGCCGGGCGGCGGTTCGCCTCCGCGTCGGCCAGCGGCGGGCGAGCCGTCGAGGCCCCGGAATTGGCACCGGCTCCGACAACCAGGGGTAGCGGTTCACTTGGCCCCCCCGCACCGTCTTAGGGGCATTAAGGGCAGGCTGGGACACCGGAGAGGACCGTGACAACCTCTAGGGAATCAAAGATGGAGACCAGGACCGAATGAGCGATCCTCGCATACGCAGCATCCGCATCCGTGGCGGGCAACGACTTGAAGGCGAGGTCACCATCGGCGGGTCGAAAAATCTGGCCCTGCCGGCGCTCACGGCCGCTCTGCTCACCTCTGAGGCGTGTACCTTCGACAATGTCCCCTGCATTGAGGACACGCGAACGATGCTCCGTCTCCTCAAGGAGGTCGGCGCCTCGGTCGACCCCAACCCCGACGACCCAGAGTTCCTCACGGAGCTCAGGGCGCACAAGCGGGTCACGGTTCACGCCCCGGACATCCGCCGGACTGACCTATCCACCGATCTCGCCACCGCCATGCGGGCGTCGTTCTTGGCGGTGGGCCCGCTTCTGGCTCGCTCCGGCAGGGCCTCCGCTCCGCCCCCCGGCGGCGACCTCATTGGCGCCCGCCCGCTCGATGTCGCCATCCGCAGCTTGCGGGCGATGGGCGCGAAGATTGAGGAGCATTCCCGGGAGCGGGTCGTCCTTGCCGCCGATCGGCTTATCGGTACCCAACTTTACCTTGACTATCCAAGCCACACCGGCACCGAGACCCTCTTGATGGCCGCCTCGCTAGCGAGCGGGACGACCACGATTATCAACGCGGCGTGTGAGCCGGAGGTGATCGCCTTCGGGAACATGCTGATCCGGATGGGCGCCAACATCCGGGGGCTCGGCTCCCCACACGTCACGGTGGAGGGCGTCAGCCGGCTCAAAGGCGCCTACGAGACGATTTTGCCCGACCGCCTCGTGGCAGGTACCTACGCGATCGGGGCCGTCATCACCGGCGGTGAACTGATCGTTCGCAACGTCCGGGCAGCCGACATGCTGCCGGTCACCCAGAAGTTGCGGGAGGCCGGCGCCACCGTCTTCGTGGACGACGGTAGCGAGGTCATGTTCGTCCGCGGCGGCGGCACGTTGCGGGCTGTCGATGTCCAGGCCCTGCCCTTCCCAGGCTTTCCGACCGACCAGCAAGCCGTCTTTGCGGTCCTCCTCACCCAAGCCGACGGGATTTCCCGCATCCACGAGCGCGTCTTTGAGAATCGACTCCGCTACACCGCGGATCTCAACCGGATGGGCGCCAACATTCGGATCGACGAACTTGGGGTGCGGGCGGAAATTGTTGGACCGACACCATTGCACGGCGAGGAAGTGGCTGCGCTCGACATCCGAGCTGGAGCCGCCCTTGTCCTTGCAGGCCTGGTGGCGGAGGGCGAGACAGTGATCTCCGATGTTGGTCACCTGGATCGCGGTTATGAGGCCCTGGTTCCCACCCTCCGTGCTCTCGGCGCGGACATCGCCGAGACAGTGGTGGAGGGGGTTGACCTAGTCCACGCGTAGCAGAGGGCAGGAAGGTCCTTCGGATCCTGTGCATTTCTGCGCCTTTCGTGGCACATTGTTCCTCAGGAGCGTCATGTCTTTTCGCCTGGCAGCAAATTTGCCAGTAGAATGCGCGAACGGGCGGTGCGTGCCGTCCACTTAGGCGGGCGAGCAAAGGCCCGCAGGAGGGCTCCGTGCCGCCCCGGATCTTGATCGTGGACGACGAACCGGCGGTCGCCGATTTGATCGAGGCTGTGTTGACCGGAGAGGGGTACACCGTGGCGGTGGCCCGCGACGGCGCGCAGGGCTTGATGCTGGCGCGTGACTGGAAGCCCGACTTGATCCTCATGGACGTCATGCTGCCTGGCGTCGACGGGCCTACCGCGACCCGTCGCCTGAAAGAAGAACCGGAGACCGCCGACATCCCGATCGTCGCGATGTCGGCCGGACGCAATATCCGCTCTCACACTGGCGACCTGGACGAGGCGGACGCCGTCCTTTCCAAGCCGTTCGATATCGACGCCCTCCTGGCCCAGGTCGCCTTCCACCTCTCTCGTCGGCACAGTGAGGAGCGCCCCGAGATCAACTCGGATGGCCGCGCACCGTCAGAACCCGACGACACCTAGCCGTGCGAGCCTCAGGGATACGCCGAGGCGAGGCGTGACCTGGCTCACGGCTCAGGACGTGGCGCGTCAGCAACGCGGACCTATGAGGCAATTGGGCGTTGGGAGTCAAGGCGAGCGCCTGGCACCTCCCATTGCGCGAAAGGTCCGCGCCCGGTGCAGGCAGGGCGGCCGCAGTTGACGCCGGTCCCTCCTCGGTCCAGCGATCCACTTGTCACAGTCGTCATCCCCACCTTCAACGAGCGGGAAAATCTCGCCTCGCTGGTCCCGAAGGTCCTGCGCCTCGGACTTGGGTATCGTGTGGTGGTGGTGGACGACGACTCCCCGGATGGCACGGGTGAGGTCGCGGACCAACTCGCGGCAGCCTTTCCCGGCCGGGTTCGCGTGCTTCATCGACCCGAGAAGCAAGGAATTGGACCGGCCTACGTCGCCGGCTTCCGCGCGGCCCTGGCGGATGAAACGGCCTTTATCGCCGAAATGGACGCCGACCACTCCCACGACCCAGAAGATCTGCCACGCCTCGTTGCCGCCGCCGGCACCCACGATCTCGCGCTCGGGTCACGCTACGTTCGGGGGGGAAGCACCCATGGCTGGCCCCTCCACCGCCGGCTCATCAGCCGGCTGGGCGGGCTCTACGCCCGCACCGTCCTCCGGGTACCTATCGCTGATCTTACCGGCGGTTATAAGGTCTTCCCTCGGGAAACACTCGCCTCACTCGACCTTGACGCCATTCGATCGGATGGCTATGGCTTCCAGATCGAGACGACCTATCGCGTCCTGCAAGCGGGGGGCCGGGTCGCAGAGTTGCCGATCGCCTTCACTGACCGGGTCGCGGGCGCCTCAAAACTCTCCCGGCGGATCGTGCTGGAAGCGACGATCGTCGTCTGGCGGCTCCGCCTTGAGGGGATCTCCCGAAAAAAGCACCGGGTTGGGACCGCGGGCAACCGCTGACAACACTTGGGAGGCGGAGCGACTGCCGTCCCGAAGCATCAACATGCGAGGCCTGGACGACTGGACACAGGCGTCCCTGACCGATTCCCCGTCGCGTTCGATCTCACGCAATCGCACCAGCTTGACGTGTCGCCAGCGCGGCGTCGATCTGGGCTCGCATCTCCTCTGCAAAGCGGAGGGAACTAAACCGGGCGGCGTTGGTGCGGAGGACCGTCGGGTCCCAGGGTCTCCGAGATACGGCTATCAGGGCCTCCAAAAGCGATTCGGCCGTGGGCTGCTGAAAGAGTATCCCCGTCTCCCCAGGCACCACCGTCTCCAAGGCTCCTCCACGCCCATAGGCGACGACCGGTCGTCCAGCCGCCTGCGCCTCCACTGCCGTCATCCCAAGATCCTCCTGGCCCGGCAGGATGAGCGCTTGGCTACGGGCAACATGTCGCGCCACCTCGTCGTCGTGAAGCCGGCCTAGGAAAGCGATGGTCGGTCCCGCCCGGGCCTTTAGCGAGGCATGGGAACGTCCGTCCCCGATCACCTTCAGTGGAAGTCCCGCCCGCGTACACGCATCGACCGCTAAGTCCACGCGCTTATGTGGGACCAAGCGCGAGACCACAAGGAACCAGCGCTCTGGTTCCGGCACCGTCGCGGCGGCAAACCGCTCAATGTCCACCGGCGGGTAAACGACCGGCGCCTCCCGGCCGTACGCCCGGGCGATCCGCTCCGCAACAGCCCGAGAGTTCGCCACATAGCGATCGACGCGAGCGGCGGCCCGCCGATCACTCCGGCGGAGGCCCGCGAACACCGGCCGGCTGAGGGCGCGAACAGGCGCCGGAAGCCCGGCGGGACCCAGGTAGGTCGGATCACGGTAGAGGAACCGGGCCGGCGAATGGCAATAACAGACCAGGACCGCTCCCGGCGGAGCGGGGGCCCGATGTGCCCAGGCGCTGGAGTCAGCGAGGATCAGATCGAACTGGGCGAGATCCCGGCGGAACGAGCGGAACAGGGCCGGATACGCCGGCAGCAAGATTCGATGTCTACTCCCGACTCCGGGAATGTGTCCGAGCAGGCTCTGCCGCACGTCCCATGACCGCCATGAGGGGGGCAACGCCGAGAAGTCGGCAATGGAGGTGAAGACTGGGGCATCGGGATAAAGGTCATGCAGGGCCTCGAGCACCCGCTCGGCGCCGCCGTGCTGCGTCAGGTAATCGTGAACGAGCGCGACGCGCACGCGGGCTCAATCCCTTTCACCAAAACCGAGAGACGCCCTAAACCAAGCGGGAGGTGAGTGATCAACCGCTCACGCCGGATCGGGAATTAGCCTCCGGAGTCCAACATGTGGAATGCACGCCCCCGCGTTCATCTGCTCCCAATAATCCAGAGACTTATCCGGAGACTTCGCTCCCACCATTTTCTTCCGCGACGGCGGCCGCTGGAGTATACGTGCCCTCCCGCGCTGCCGGTACGGATTAACCCACTTCCGCCACCACTCGGGCTCGCCTGGTAAAATCTCGGCCCCGCCATCCTGACTCGTGCCCTCCGATCGATCCGCCAGCATCACCTCTGGAGCCCATGACGTCCGAGCCAACCACTCACAACGCGGCCGTCCTCACCAGTCCGCCCCCGGGCACCACTTCACCCATCTCGCACCTGACGCTGAGCCGGGACGAAGCCCGCCTTCTGGCCGTTCACGCGCAAGGGCTTAGTCGCCGCCCGCCATTCCGGAATGGCCCGAGCAAAGCCCATCTCCTAGAGACCATCCGAGCGCTGGGATGTGTTCAACTAGACACCATCAGCGTGGTCTCACGGTCGCATGAGACGGTGCTCTGGAGCCGACTCGGGCGCTACGATCCGGCGCTGCTCGCTCAGTTGCATCACCCCGATGGCGCGCTCATCGAATACTGGGTCCACGCCGCGGCGCTCGTTCCGGTTGAGTTCTTCCCCTTCCTCCGCCGCCGGATGGCCTTCTACGCGGAGCGAGACGCCTGGGCGCAGGAACATGCGGACGTGCTGGAACGGGTGCGGACGCGCATCCGTGACGGCGGCCCGTTGACCTCCCGCGACTTCGAACGGCCCGACGGCCCGCGCCCGGATCCCTGGACCTGGTGGGGAGGAAAACCGGAGCGCCGAGCCCTGGACGCTCTCTGGTCTGCCGGTGAGTTGGTCGTACTCAAGCGGGAGGGCTTCCAACGCACCTACGACCTCACGGAGCGGGTGCTGCCGGAGGCACGGGAGGCGCCGCTCCCAACGGAGGCGGAGCAGCGGCGCTGGTTCGTGGAACGTGCGCTGTCGGCGCTCGGCGTCGCCACCGCCCGCTGGACCGCCGACTACTTCCGAGGCGGTTCCCGGCCTCACGTCCCGATTGGGGAAGCGACGGCCGAGTTAACCGCCATGGCAGCGGAGGGGCTGGCCCACCGGGTAACCGTAGAAGGGCTGGAAGAACCTGCCTGGCTCGCGCCTGCCCAAGCAGCGCATCTCAGCGAGATTCGCGCCGGGCGCCGCCCGACCCTGACGACTCTCTTGTCGCCGTTCGACAACCTGGTCTGGCACCGCGGCAGGACCGCGGCACTCTTCGGCTTCGACTACCGCCTGGAAAGCTACACCCCAGCGCCGAAGCGCCGCTATGGCTACTACACCCTGCCGATCCTCCACCGGGGCCGCCTCGTTGGCCGGCTCGATCCCTCCTACGACCGCCGAGCGCGCGTCTTGACCGTCAAAGCCCTCCACCTTGAGCCCGGCGTGCGCCCCGACAACCGCCTCGCCCTCGCCCTCGCCGGGGCGCTGCAGGATTTCTGCGCCTTTCTCGGCGGTCACCAGATCACGCTTCTCGCCTGCGACCCCGGCGCATTCGCCCCGTTGCTCCGAGCCGCGCTCGACACTACGGTGACTCAGTCGGCGAAAGAAAACTCCTCGAACACGGCTCGCGGGTCATAGGTCCACCTGGCGGCAGTCTTTAACCGCGCCTCTGGGCGCGGTCGCTGGAGACATGTCGCGAGCCGGATTGAGGCCACAACGAGTTCTTGATCCCGTCGATCTGCTGCTTCAGTCATGCTAGGTTACGCCGCCGTCACGATACGCTCGCCGTCCACCTAACGATGAATACTCAGGGAGGTTTTGCTTGTCACCCTCGAGCCGCGAACGCGACCGCTCCACGCCCCTCCGGATCTTCGACACGCACGTCCACTTTCCATGGGGTGAGGAGCGGGATCCGCGCGAAGCGATGGACGAGTTGGCAGAGCGCTGCACGGCGCTCGGGATCGTCAAGATCGCGCTGCTCGGATCGCGCTGGGCGGACTACAACGAGCGCGTCGCCCAAGCGATCCGGTGGTACCCGGATCTCGTCGTCGGGATGTACGGCGTCGAGCTGGAGTCGGACACGCCGGAGACGATCCGTGCCGCCCACGCCCGTGGCTTCCGGGGCCTGAAGGTGATCCACGCCCTCGCCAACTACGATGACCGTGCCTACTGGCCGCTCTACGCCGAGGCGGAGCGGCTGGGGATGGTCTGCCTCTTTCACACGGGCGTGGTCGGGGGCGGGGTCGATTTCCGCGACACTGATCCCTTTGACCTTGAGGTGGTTCGGCAGACGCGCCGCTGGGAGAAGCGGGCCGCCGGCCAGGGGTTCTCAAGCGCCCACATGGATCCGATTCGCCTGGACACCCTCGCGTTCACGTTCCCCCGGCTGCGCATCATCGGCGCTCACCTCGGCGTCGGTCAGTACGATTATGCCTGTCACATCGCCCGCTGGCGCCGCAACGTCTTCTGGGACATCTCCGGCGGTGAACTCGTGCGCCGCCATGCCTTCGAGCGCCATCTAATCGGGCCTGAGATCTCCCCGTACAAGCTGCTCTTTGCGTCCGATTGCGAGTTGTCCAAACTCGGCGACGAGATCGCCGACTGGCAGGCGGTCTTCGACCTTCTCCGCCTAACTCACGCCGAGCGCGACCGGATCTTCTACGGCAATGCCGCTCGCCTCTTCGGCATCGACGAGTTCGCGGGCGTTACGGACGAGGCCGCGTACGACGCGATCTGGCACGCCGACGACGAGGAACCAGCCATAATCAACACGACGACGAACGAGGTGGCCGAGGTCAGTGAGGCGACTGGCTCAGAGTCGGCCGGATAACGGAGGAAATTCTCAGGCGCCGTTGCCGCGATTATTATGTCGCGATACACTGCCAGTCCGGGACCGCTTCCGTTCTCGCGAGTTCGTGTGGAAGTACCTCGTTCAACACCCACCATCCCCGATCTTCAGGTCAAGCATTCAAGGACCAGAGGAGGTATCCATGGACCCCATTCAGTCCAACCGACCATCCTCCACCGATGAAGAGACGCGGGCAGCCGCGAATCCAACGACCGGAACGGGCAGCCTCGGCGCGCCAGCAGCGCATCAACAGCGAGCGGAGGAGGCGAGTCAAGGGATGACAGACATCGGAGCCGGTCCCGATGCCAAGTCATCGACCGGAGGAGACGGTCCCAGTCATGCCGGGAGCGCCCAGGCAGGCGACTTTGGCCGCTCACGGGGTACTGGATCCAGCAGTGGATCATCTGGCCGAGGCGCTGGTGAGGGCTCCGCGAGCGGCAAGGATCCTCTCGCTGATCGCGCGCGGGAAGTGGCGGAACAGCTCAAACCGGTGGCGCTCGCTGCTGAGGAGATGGCTGTCAAGGCTGTCGATCTCTCGGCTAAAGGGTTGAACCGCCTTTCCGCCTATCTCGAAAAGCGCCGCCAGGAGCGACAATCGGCGCCCCCCTCGACCCAGCGCCCTGAAGATGTCTAACTCCCGCCGTTAAGACGCGCGCTCTGAAGAGCTCGTCATCATGCCGACTTGATGGTAGCGGGAGAGGGGGAGATCGCTGGTCCTGGGCCTGTACTTCGTCCGTCCTAGCGAGGCCATCATGCCGACGGGAAGACCTGGACGGGGCCAAGGCTGCTGCCCGTACGCGGCGCCGCCTCCCCTCGCTGCGAGTGCTGAGAGGCGCGGGGGCCGCCTGCTCGATCCACCTCGCTCGCCCGTGGTGCCTTCTGGGTCCCATGGCAGCGGCCCCGTGTTAAAGAGATTCACCACAAGGTTCAAGGTGAGGGTCGATAGCAATCCGTGATTCGCCCACGTGCTCAGCGACCGGCTTTGCGAAAGCGCTAACCGCGGCATCCACTGGGAAACCGGGCCCTGTCGCCTTGCACCGGCAGAGGCTTGCGTAGGTTCGATTCTGGCGTCGTCACGCCACTTTCGATGTACGAACGATCCGGCAGTGCTTGACGCTCTCTCTAACGGACCCGTATCATCCCTGCCCGGAAGGGCAAACGCGCTGGGTCTCGCCGGGCTGGGCCGCGACGCTGTTGCTGGCCCCTTACGGCATGTCCAGCGCCGGACACCTTAACAATCCAACGCCCCGTTTGGGGCATACGAGAAGCTAGGAGCGACAAGATGAACGCCATCGCTCTCATCCTCGTCGCGCTTCTCGCCGCCACGATCGCCGCCGTCCTCACCTACCTCTACCTTGAGAAGCAGGCGACCTCTCGCGTGCGGCAAGCACGCTCCGAGGCTGACCGGCTCCTGGAGGAGGCGGAGACTAAGCGGCGCGACGCGGCACTGGAAGCGAAAGATGAGGCCATTCGCCTGCGCGGCGAACTGGACCGAGAACTGACGCAGCGACGCAAAGAGATCGAACGCATTGAGCGCCGCATCGAGCAGAAGGAAGAATCAATCGACCGCAAGACGGCCGGTCTAGACGAGCGTGAGCTGTCGGTCCGGAAGCAGGAACTTGGGGTCACCCAGGCCAAGGAAGCCTGGGAACAAGAACGCATCCGCCGCGTCCACGAGTTGGACCAGGTGCTCGCCCGACAGCGCCAAGAGATCGAGGATCTGCGCGGCCGGCACCTGGAGGAATTAGAACGCATCGCTGGCTTGACGGCTGACGAAGCGAAGCAGCAGCTCGTCGCTGAGGTCGAGGCTGAAGCGCGGTCCATGGCGGCGCGTCGCCTCCACGAGATCGATCAGGAGATCCAGGAGGAAGCGGACCGGCGCTCCCGGAAGATTCTGGCAACGACCATCCAACGCATCGCCACCGATTACGTAGCGGAGACCAGCGTCTCGGTGGTGCCACTGCCCAGCGACGATATGAAGGGCCGCATCATCGGCCGCGAAGGACGCAATATCCGGGCTCTGGAGCAAGCGACCGGCGTTGACCTGATCGTCGACGACACCCCGGAAGCCATTATGGTCTCCGGCTTCGATCCCGTGCGCCGCGAGGTCGCGCGTAGAGCCCTGGCGAAACTCCTTCAGGATGGGCGCATCCACCCAGCGCGGATCGAGGAAGTCGTCAACAAGTGCCGGCTCGAGCTGGAGCAGGTGATGCGGGAGGAAGGGGAGAAGATCGCCTACGAGGCGAACGTTCCCGGCCTCCACCCCGATCTCATCAAGCTGCTCGGGCGGCTCAAGTTCCGCACTAGCTATGGCCAGAACGTGCTGCACCACTCGCTTGAGACGTCCATGATCGCTGCAGCGATGGCGGGGGAACTGGGCGCGGATATCAATGTCAGCAAGACCGCCGGGCTCCTTCACGACATCGGGAAGGCCGTCGATCACGAGGTCGAAGGACCCCATGCCCTGATCGGAGCGGACATCGCGAAGCGCCTTGGCCGCTCCCCGAAGATCGTCCATGCCATCGCCGCCCACCACGGTGAGGAGGAGCCGCAGACCGTCGAGGCCTTCATCGTAGCAACCGCCGACGCCATCTCCGGTGCCCGGCCGGGCGCTCGGCGGGAGATGGTGGAGGCCTATATCAAGCGATTGGAGGCGCTCGAAGGCGTCGCCAACTCATTCGAGGGCGTTGAGAAGTCGTTTGCCATCCAAGCGGGTCGCGAGGTGCGCATCCTGGTTCAACCAAACGGGGTCGACGACCTCGGTGCCTCCCGCCTGGCGCGCGACGTTGCGAAGAAGATCGAGGAGAGCCTTGAGTATCCCGGTCAGATCAAGATCACGGTCATCCGGGAGACGCGTGCCGTTGACTATGCTCGCTAGCCGTCGGGGTCGCGCACCGGGCGCCATTCACAGGTGATGGCCGGCCCTAGGGTGGGCTCAGGCCCATCCGACCCGAATACCATCCGCGTTCTCGCCGTCGGTGACATCATCGGGTCTCCCGGCCGTGCCGCGCTGCACCGGATCCTGCCGCGGTTGCGGTCTGACCTGCGAGCCGATCTCGTTGTTGCCAATGGGGAGAACAGCGCCGGTGGCCGCGGTGTCACGATGCGAACGGCCCGCGATCTGCGGGACGCGGGCGTGGACGTCATTACCACCGGCAACCACATCTGGGCGCAAGCGGATATCAACGAGGCGCTTGCCGATGACGATCTTCGCCTCCTCCGCCCGCTCAACTTCCCACCGGAGTTGCCCGGGGAGGGGGCGAGAACACTGCGCGTTCGCGGCCACGACATCTCCGTCGTAAGCTTGCTGGGCCGCGTCTTCATGAATCCGCTGGACGACCCGTTCCGAGCCATTGACACATTCCTAGCCAATTTAGGAGGCGGACCGCGGCCGCTGGTTGTCGTAGACTTCCACGCCGAAGCGACGTCCGAGAAAGTCGCCATGGGCTGGCACTTGGCTGGCCGCGTGGCTGCCGTGGTCGGCACGCATACCCACGTGCCAACGGCTGATGCGCGCGTTTTACCCGGGGAGACGGGCTATGTGACGGACCTTGGCATGGTGGGACCGCAGGACTCCGTGATCGGCGTGGCCATCGAACCGAGCCTGCGCCGCTTCACGCTGCAACGGCCCGCCCGAGCACCGGTTGCCGATGGACCGGTCACCTTCAATGCAGTGCTCCTCGATTTTGACGCCACGCGCGGGACGTGCCGCGCCATCCAGCGCGTCGACCGCTTCGATTCGACCGGCGCCTCCGACCAGGGGCGCACCTATGGGAGATCCTTCGCATGAACCGGTTTTTCAGCAAGCTCGACCTGCGTGACATTAAGATCGACCCGAAGGGCTCAAGCTTTCCGCCCGACGCGGACGACGTCGTGGAGACGGACGAGCCCTCTGCGCAGGACGTGACGGCAGCCAATGGAGACGGCAGCTTGCCGGGAACCGGTGCCATGCCGGTCGACGAGCAGCCGGCGCGTCAACCACACGTTCCGGCCTGGGCGAGCAGTCATCCTGCCAGCACTCCCACTGGAAACGCTCCCGCTGAGCAGGATCTCCATCCAGCACACAACGGCCATGGGGGCGCGGCCGCCAACGGCTTCGTCTCTGCCGACGAAGTGTGCGAGGCCCAGGCGATGCAGAGCGGCGATGTCCTCAAGGTGTCCGCCCGGTCACGTCCAAGCGCAGTCGCTGGGGCCATTGCCGGCGTGGTGCGGGAGTCAGGCCGAGCCGAGGTCCAAGCCATTGGAGCCGGGGCCACCAACCAGGCCGTCAAAGCCGTCGCGATCGCTCGTGACTACCTGCGCGAAACCGGCATTGAAGCCATTTGCTTGCCAGCCTTCATCGATGTGACGATTGAGAACGAGGACCGAACCGCGATCCGCCTCGTCGTCGAGCCTCGATAGCGGCACGGGCTCTTGGACGCTGGCGACGTGAGCGATCCGCCTTCCTACCCGGTCGACCTGCATACCCACAGCAACGCCTCCGACGGCATCCTTGCGCCCGCCGCGTTGATCGCCTACGCGGCGGAGCGCGGGGTGCGCGTGCTCGGGTTAACCGATCATGACACCGTCAGCGGCATCGCGGAGGCCACGGCCGCGGGAATGGACCACCACGTTGAGGTCATTCCCGGAGTCGAGTTGAGCACCCAGGTCGACGGTCGGGAGGTCCACATCCTGGGCTACCTCGTCGACCCTGACGACACGGCCCTGCTTGCCCGCCTGGCTGAGTTGGCCAGACGCCGCCGCATTCGTATCGAGCGCATCGTCGCTCGCCTCGGCGAAATCGGCGTCCCGGTGTCACTGGCGCGCGTGTTTGAGCTGGCGGGACAAGGAAGCGTGGGGCGCCCCCACGTGGCCCGGGCACTGATTGAGCACGGCTACGTCGCGGACGTAAGCGAAGCCTTCGATCGCTACCTCGCGATGGGGCGGCCAGGCTACGTTCCGCGCGATCCGTTCCCGCCGGAGGAAGCGGTCAGCCTCGTCCTCAATGCCGGCGGCGCCCCAGTGCTTGCTCACCCAGGCACTACGGGGGACATCGAGGGGACAATCGAGCGGCTCCTGCCAGCCGGCCTCCTGGGATTAGAGGTCTACTACGGCGAGTACGACGACGAGACAAGACTCCGGCTAGGTGACACGGCGGAGCGCCATGGTCTCATCCCGACGGGCGGCAGCGACTTCCACGCGCCGGGCTTCAAGCCGGCCCGTGATATTGGCCGGGCACCGGTCCCCGAGGAGACCGTGGCCCGCCTGCAAGCTGCTACTGGAAGACGACCATACGCCCGATAGGACCCTGGGTTGACCGCGTGCTACACTCCGCCGGAGCCCTCGAGAACTCGCCCCACTCATTGAACGGGTCACACCGGTGACATCCTATTGTGCCCTACCACCGCAGCATCCCCGCCAACCGGTGGCGGTTCAGCTTGTCGTGCAGAGGGATCGTCACTATGGTTCATCCCGTCTCAGCGGCGCCTCCGACGATGCCTGAAGGCATTCGGCTCACGTTGCGTCTCATCGGGTTGGCTGTCGGGGTCGTCATCGGCTGGCAGACGGGGGCTCTGCTCGCACTCGCTGGTGACCCACAAGACCGCGGTTCATCGCTCTTTCTGCTCGCCCTGGCTGTTGGCGGAATCGGGTATATCGTAGGCCCGCACGTCACCGGTGCCGTCTTCCGCAACCTCGGACAAAAAGTGCGGTCCGCCTCCGCCGTGGACTTGGTGGCGATCGGAGCCGGTGCAGCCTTCGGCGGGCTCGTCGCCGCGCTGCTAGCCGTGCCTCTGGCGCTCCTTCCAGACCCCTTGGGCTCAGTGCTGCCGTTCGCCACCGCCGTCGTCGCGGTCAGCCTAGCCATCGGCGTCTTCCTGCTGCGCAAGCGTGATCTCATCGCTCCCCTGCTCCGTTTACGAGCGGAGGCCAATCCAGCCGAAGGCACACTCGCCGCTGGCGCCACGACGGCCTCAACACCGGCATCCTCCACGATCCCAGAGATCCCGACTATCCTCCTCGACACCAGCGTGATCATCGACGGGCGGATCGTGGACCTCGTGCGCACGGGGTTCCTCGATGCTCGGCTACAGGTGCCACGCTTCGTGCTGGAGGAACTGCAGCACATAGCCGACTCGGACGATCCTCTCAGGCGCCAGCGAGGTCGCCGTGGCTTGGATACCCTGAAGCGGCTGCAACAGGATCGACCTCAGCAGGTCGACATCCTCGACGTGGACGTGGACCGGGCGGTGGCGCGGGAGGTGGACGCCAAGCTCGTGCGGCTGGCGAAGGATCGCGGTCTCAAGATCCTCACCAACGACTACAACCTCCACCGGGTGGCGCAGATTCAAGGCACCGCCGTGCTTAACCTCAACGAGCTGGCCAACGCCCTCCGGCCACCAGTTATGCCCGGGGAGGAGTTGATCCTGAAGGTGGTTCAAGAGGGTCGGGAAGCGGATCAGGGTGTCGGCTTCCTTGAGGATGGCACCATGGTGGTCGTGGACGGCGGGAGGCATTGGGTCGGGCAGCAGACGAGCGTCACCGTTACGAGGCTGCACCAAACAGGTGCCGGGCGGATGGTGTTCGCGATCCCCAAGCATGCCAGTAACTGACCAGATGCCTCAAGCGGTCCCCACCATAGGCTTCGCCGGTCCCGCAGAACCCGTTTCCGTCCCCAGAACCTCCGTCGTCATCGTAGCCGCGGGCCGCGGGCAGCGGCTCGGCGCACCCGATAAAGTCTTCCTCCCTCTGGCCGGGCGACCCATCCTTGCTCACGTGTTGGACGCCGTGAGTCAGACGCGGTGCGCCAGGGAGATCATTGTGGTCATTGGCGAGCATACCCGGGAGGCCGCCAAGATCCTTGCTCAAACTGGCCGCTGGCAGATCCCGCTCGACATCGTGACCGGCGGCGAACGGCGACAGGACTCCGTCGCGGCGGGGGTGGCAGCGGTGGGCACTGAGGCAGAGGTGGTCCTCGTCCATGATGGTGCCCGCCCCCTCGTCGAGCCCGGTCTCATCGACCGCTGTGCAGCCATTGCCTTGGAGATCGGCGCTGCCATCGCGGCCGTGCCCATTTCCGACACCCTGAAGCGCGTTGCATCGGACCTCGTCGTGGGCACAGTGACCCGGGAGAACCTCTGGGCTGCGCAGACGCCGCAGGCATTCCGCCGCGACCTGCTCATCGACGCGCTCAAGAGTCCCCTTGCCCGATCCCACACCTTCACCGACGAAGCCGGACTGTTCGAGGCCCTCGGGCTTCCGGTAGCAGTGGTCCAAGGCTCCCCCAGGAATGTCAAAATAACTCACCCGGACGACTTCCATCTTGCTGCCGCCTTACTCGCCCAAGAGCACTTGAGAATCGACCACTCCGTTCGCGCCAGTGAGCATCCGCAATACGGTGCCAAGCGATGACGGTGCGGACCGGCATCGGCTATGACGCCCACCAATTTGTTCCTGGGCGACCGCTACGCCTCGGCGGCGTCACGATTCCCCATCATCTCGGGTTGGAGGGCCATTCAGACGCGGACGTACTCCTGCATGCGATCGCCGATGCCCTTCTCGGCGCGGCCTCCCTTGGCGATATCGGGCAGCACTTCCCGCCATCCGATCCAGCCTATCGCGGTGTTGACAGCACGGTCCTGCTCGCTAAAGTCCGCGAGATAGTCCACGCCGCAGGGTTCGCCGCCATCAATGTCGACGCGACAGTTGTTGCCGAAGCCCCGAGGATCGGCGGTCATGCGGCCGCCATGCGAGCCGTGATTGCGGACCGGTTGCAGATCGAGGAAGACAGCGTCAGCGTGAAAGCGACGACCAACGAAGGTATGGGGTTTATCGGCCGTGGCGAGGGCGTCGCTGCCTTGGCAATTGCGACGATTCAACGGATTGACTCATGAGGATCTCTGGTCCGAATACGGCGGCTGATCCTCTGGGATACTGTTTGGAGTACCAATCGTGCGCGTCCTGATCCAGCGGGTGAGTCATGCCCGGGTCACGGTCGCGGACGTTCTCATTGGGGAAATCGGTCGAGGATTCCTCCTGCTCGTCGGAGTCACGCACCGAGACGGACCGGCAGACGCTGACCTTCTGGCCGCCAAGGTCGCCCACTTGCGTGTCTTTGATGACGCGACAGGCAACATCAATCGCTCGGCGCTGGATCTCCTTACGGGCGAGGGCAACGGGGTAGGAATGCTCGTCGTCTCCCAGTTCACCCTCTACGCCGACACGCGACGTGGCCGCCGACCAAGTTTCACGGAGGCGGCTCCACCCGGCCACGCCGCCCCCCTGGTCGACCGCTTCGCCTCGGCCCTCCGCACCTTTGGCCTCCCTGTCGAGGAAGGGCGCTTCGGGGCAGAAATGGCCGTCGAATTGGTCAATGACGGCCCAGTAACCATCTGGCTGGACTCCGCGGACTTCGGATCGTGACCTTCGCGCAATTCCGAGGGCCATGATGCCGACCGTCATGGGGTCCGGCCGGGCATGGGGTTGTGTGTGGATGGAAGGGGGTCCTACGGCGAACGCTATACTCGACCGACCTCAACGGTCCTAACAGTGGCCGACAGCCGGGACCAAGGCCGCCGCCCGCGGGGGACCGGCGGCGCTGGAACACGTGTCACGCTATGACAGGAAGTAACGCCGGAGGTTCGACGACGTGATCGCCTGCACGGACTGCGGCGCCAGAAATGAGCCGCACCAGGGCCCGTGCCGCTCCTGCGGGCGGTCGTTGGGCCGCAACCAATCGGATGAGGTCATCACGTCGGGTATCGAGATGCCATCGCATCTTCCTGGTCCCCTCGACCGGACACAACCCGCTGACCAGCCTGATCCGGAGGCACGCCTCTCCTCGCGGAAAGGGACCAGCCAGATGGGTCAGCGGCCGTCCCGCCCGGGCGTATGGTCATCCGCGAGCAATGGGGTGGGACTGGTTGAGCGGGAGCGGGTGTCAGGGGCGGCTCGGGCATTTGCCACTCGCCAGCCTAGTGAGCCTGACAGAGACGCCCGAAGCCCGTCCAGTGAACCTCCCCTCCCCCCACTCCCGGATGGAGGTCTCGCCGCCTCGATGCCGGCGTGGCTGCGAGATCCCGACCCGCCCACGGC
>JAUJMG010000016.1:0-2638 GCA_030446955.1 Thermomicrobiales bacterium | reverse complement strand
GAGGTCTCGCCGCCTCGATGCCGGCGTGGCTGCGAGATCCCGACCCGCCCACGGCACCACCCTCTGAACCAGAGCCGCAGATCCAGACCCCAGATCCCTACGACACCAGCACGTTTCTCTCGGAAGACGACTTTCCCGAGTGGTTACGGCGACTCGCCGCCACTCTGCCCCGCGACGCAGAAGGACCACGGGAGCCTCAGCGAACGGCCCCATCCCCTCTCAGACTGAGTTCTCCGGCAGACGAGGAAGCGCTCGTTCCCGAACCTCCGAAACGGACGCCGCTACGGCATGAGGCGGAGCCACCGCCGGATGAAGAGCTAGTGGAAGGTCGGACTCGCGCAGTGCTCGCTCCTGTGCCCGGCACGGTGGCTGAGACCATCGAGCCACCCGCTCAGGTATCCGAACCCATAGCGACCCCGCCGGTCGCCGAGGCAGAGGAAATGCCGCCCCAGGGAGTGAAGCGGCTAGCACAGGATCGTCCTGGCCGCCAGTGGCTCGCGCTGGCCTTGTTGCTGGCAGCTGTCGCCGTCGTTCTCCTCTACCTTGTCACCTCCGAGTGGTTGTGAGGCCGCCACGTCAAGAGTTCCATGGGCACGGCCTGGAACAGAGGCACAGGACCTGGCCACCCGAAGACCACCTGCTTCACTGATGAAACCGGGGAGGATCTCTATGAGCCGAGACAAGGAGCAGGCACGAACATGGGCAAGATTGATGGCAAGGTCGCGCTCGTCACAGGAGCCAGCCGCGGCATCGGACGAGCGATCATGCTCGCCTTCGCGGCGGAGGGAGCCGACGTCGTGGGGGTCTACCACCCCTTGGAACACGAGCCGCGGGACGTCGTTGATGCGTTGACCGAGATGGGCCGCCGCGCGCTCATGTTGGCTGCGGATGTCGCGGTCGAGACCGATGTGGCGGCAGCGGTGCATGAAGCCGAGTCGGCGTTCGGCCACATCGACATCCTCGTCGCGAACGCTGGGTACGCCGAGGAGGTACCGGTCGCCGAGATGACCCTGGAGCAGTGGGATCGGATGATGGCGGTCCATCTGCGGGGAACCTTTCTCTGCGTCCGCCATGTCCTGCCAGCGATGCTCGATCGCGGCTCCGGTCGGATTATCACGATGGCCTCCCAACTCGCCTATCTTGGCGCGGCCGACCTCGCCCATTACGCGGCCGCCAAGGCGGGCATCGTCGGATTTACGAAAAGCCTGGCGCGGGAGGTAGCCCGCCGGGGCGTACTCGTCAACGGCATCGCCCCGGGACCTATCCAGACCGGGATCCTGCCTAGCAACCCCACCGGAGATGCGGCCCTTGTCGAGCGTCTTCCCATTGGCCGCTTCGGCACCGTCGACGAGGTGGCTCCGACCGCCGTCTTCCTTGCCTCGGAGGACAGCACCTACTACGTGGGTCAAATCCTCGGCCCGAATGGCGGGGACGCGATGCCGTGACGGACTGCCTGCAAAGGGGCGAGAAGTGACCGATCTAATTGTCGGCCAACGGCAGGGAGAGCTGAACGCGTTGTAGTCAACGCATTCAGGCCGTTGACACTCCCGCACCTCGTCGCTAGCATCCGCCCCCTGCGTATCGACAGCGTTGTGGGGGGGAAGCATGGCCGAGGGGCTACGAGAGATCAGGCAGCCTGGCGAGTACCAGTACACGTTTGGACCCTACGCGGAGCCGATCGCGCGAGTCAAGCGCGGCGAGACGGTGGTGATCCACACCATCGATGCCTTCGGGGACCTGCTCACCAGTGAGGATCAGTCACCCTCCTCAATCCTTGGCCCATACCTCAACCCGCAGACCGGGCCCATCTACGTCGAAGGTGCGGAGCCGGGGGATACCCTGGCGGTGACGATTGAAGCGATTGAGCCCACCCGCGACTGGGCCGTCTCCTGCCTGGTTCCCTACTTCGGCGGCCTCACCTCCACGCGCTTCACGGCCACCCTTCAGGATCCGCTTCCGGAGAAGGTCTGGCTCTACAAACAGACGGCGGACGGCGGATTCGCCTACAAGGACCGCTGGGAGATTCCCTGGGCGCCCTTCTTCGGGACCATCGGCACCGCCCCCCACATCGAGGCGATCGCCTCTCTTGCTCCAGGTGCCCACGGCGGCAACATGGACGTACCGGACGTCACTGTCGGCAACACGGTCTATCTGCCCGTCCACCACCCCGGCGCCCTCTTCTACACGGGAGATGCCCATGCCGCGCAGGGTCAGGGCGAACTGTGCGGCGTAGCCCTGGAAATCGCCGCGCGCGGCACGTTCACCTTCGACGTGATCAAGGGGCAGGCGATCGAGTGGCCCCGCATCGAGTCGCCGGACGCGATCATGGTCGTCGGCAGCGCCCGGCCAATGGAGGACGCGGCCCGAATTGCCTACTCCGAGCTGATCCGTTGGATGGAGTCCGAGCACGGATTCGACCGCCTGGACGCCTACCAGCTCCTCTCTCAGGCGGGAGGGCTCTACGTGGGTAACATGGTCGATACCAACTACTCCCTCGTGGCTAAGTGCCCTAAGCGATACCTACCGAGACACCGCGAGGGCAGCGGGCAGCCGGACACCCCGCCAGAGGTGGGGGTGTAGTCGGGCAGGGTCTCAGCCGATCCTGCCTGCTTGACGGCATACTCAGCCGGGGGAAAGG
>JAUJMG010000654.1 GCA_030446955.1 Thermomicrobiales bacterium | reverse complement strand
TGGCCGGGCTGAAGGGCATCCCGACCGATCTCTACGAGGCGGCGAAGCTGGACGGTGCCGGCTCCTGGCGTCGCTTCCGGGATGTGACCCTACCGATGCTCTCCGGGGTGACCTTCTTTGTCGCGACGATCAGCACGATCAGTTCGCTTAACGTCTTCACGCAGGGTTACGTGATGTTCGACAAGAACGGTGGTCCGGAGAATTCGGCGCTGTTCGTGGTGATGTACCTGTTCAAGCGGGGCTTCGAGTATTTCCAGATGGGCTACGCCTCGGCGATCGCCTGGCTGCTCTTTCTGGTGATCGTCGCGATCACCCTGGTCCAGTTTCGCCTCTCCAAACGGTGGGTCTACTACGAAGCCGGCAACGACTAAGCCAGGTCTGGCACCCGGCATCTCGCAACGGAGTAACGGCATGGCGGTAAACACGGGATCGCGCCCGCTCGCGGCGGCACAGGCACAGGCCGGGGCGCAGTCGCGGGTTCGGCGCGGACCGGGGCGACGCCGGGTGGCGCCGAGCCAGATCGGGCTCTACCTGGCGCTCTTCGGGCTCTCGGCGCTCTTCAGCCTGCCGTTTCTCTGGCTGGTTCTCACCTCGCTCAAGCCGCCAGCCGAGGTCTTTTCGCCCGGGTGGATCCCGGACCCGTTCACCCCGAAGAACTATGCCGATGTCTTCCGCTACGCACCGGTGGGCCAGTGGCTCTGGAATACTTTGGTCGTCAGCGTGCTGGGGGTCGTCACCGTCATCTTCTCCAGCTCGCTGGTGGCCTACGGCTTCTCCCGCTTGCGCTTCCGCGGTCGCAAGCAGCTCTTCGGGCTGGTGATCGCCACCTACATGCTGCCAGGGGCGATCACCCTGGTGCCGACCTTCCTGATCTGGAACGAGCTGCGCGCGGTGGGCACCTTCTACCCGCTCTGGGTGCCCAACCTCTTCGGCTCGGCGTTCTACATCTTCATGCTGCGACAGTTTCTCTTCTCGATCCCGCAGGATCTGGTGGACGCGGCGCGGGTGGACGGCGCGAGCTACCTTCGGATCTACTGGAACATCATGCTGCCGCTGATCAAGCCAGCCCTGGTCGCCGTGGGAGTCTTCGAGTTCCAGGCCAAGTGGAACGACTTCATGGTCCCGCTGATCTACCTGAACAAGCCGTCTCAGTACACGATGTCGTTGGGGCTGGGCATGTTCAAGTCGGACTACGAGACGCAGTGGGCGCTCTGGATGGCCGCCTCCGTCGTCTTCACCCTGCCGATGGTGATCCTCTTCTTCCTCGCCCAGCGCTTCTTCATCGAGGGTGTTTCCCACACCGGCATCAAGGGATAGCGCTCAGCGCCGCAGCACGCGCAGCACCCTGACCTGTCCTGCCAATCGCGGGCGTTCGGATGCCGGTCGCGGTGGGGGACTGCGGAACCCGTGTGCCCCGCGCCCTCGGCCGGTGTTTGGTTGACGCGAGGGCGAGCGGTCGCCATCATCCATGCGAACCAATCACGATCATCCACGAGGGACCGCCTCCCGCCATGCCCGTTGCCGTGCCACAAGACCGCCCCGCGAACGAGCCGGTGCCGCTTTCGCCCCACTCGCGGGGCATTGGCCCGCTGCCTCCGCTCCCGATCCTGCTGACGCCCCTGATCGGGCGTGAGCGCGAGGTGGCGGAGGCCCTGGGCGTGCTGCGGCGCGACGACGCGCGGCTGCTGACGCTGACCGGTCCCGGCGGGGTCGGCAAGACGCGGCTGGCGCTGGCGGTCGCGACGGCGCTGGAGCAGAACGGCGACGCGATCCGCGCCGACGGGACGGTCTTCGTCCCCCTGGCCGCCGTGACTGCTCCGGATGCGGTGATCCAGGCGATCGCGCGAACGCTGGGCCTCCGGGAAGAGCCGGACCGGACCCCGATGACCGCCATCCTCAACGCGCTCCGCCCGGCACGGGTGCTGCTCCTCCTTGACAACATGGAGCAGGTTGTCGCGGCGGCGCCGCGCCTATCGGAGCTGCTGGCTGCCTGCCCCCATTTGACCGCCCTGGTCACGAGCCGGGTGCCCCTCCGCATCCGGGGTGAGCGGGAGTTCCCGGTCGCCCCACTTGGGCTGCCATCGGCCCAGGAGCAAGATCCGACCGACCTGATGAGTTCGGAGGCTGTTCAACTCTTCGTCCGCACGGCCCAGGCCGCTCGCCCTTCCTTCTCCCTCGACGCCGCGAACGCCCGCACGGTGGCCGAGATCTGCCGCCGGCTGGACGGCCTGCCGCTGGCGATCGAGCTTGCCGCCGCCCG
>JAUJMG010000160.1 GCA_030446955.1 Thermomicrobiales bacterium | reverse complement strand
CGGTGGTGTTCTCCTGGGTGCCGGTTGTGCCGCCACCGAAGGTGGTGGTCCAGTACCACCCGTAGCGCGAATCCTCCCCGTACGCTCGGCCGATGCCAATCGCCCGGTATTCGGGGTTGCGCATGTTGGCGTCGTGGCCGGGGCTGTTCCGCCACTGCTCGAACGTGTCCGCGGCCGACGCGTTGCCGGCGGCGATGTTCTCGCCCAGCGGGTAGATCTCGTACCCGTGATTGATGATGTTCTCGGCCCAGGTGGTGCCGTCCTCCAGCGTGTGGCTGAAGTAATCCTTGGTCGCCATGTCCACGCTGTGGTACTCGGCGGCGGCGCTAAGTTCTGGGCTCAGCGCGAGGGGCTGGAGGCCGAGGCCGGTCCGGTAGTCGTTGATCAGCCCCAAGAACGCCAGTTCCTCACTGTCCGGGCTGTGGCCCGCGGCGTCCGCTTGAAAGAGCACGCGAAGCGGCGCCGGGGCCGCGACGGCCGTTCCGGCCAAGGTACTGCACGACAGAACGATGCTCACGACGACGGCCAACAGGCGTATCACGGGTCCCCCCCCCTTTAGCCCCGGAGCCATCTACGTTCACGGGGCTGCTTAACCGTGGTTCCTTGCTCACGCGCCATCCACGCGGGGCAGGCCACGGCCTTTTCTATCCTACAATAGTTCTCTTCAGACGGCTAGATAACGTCAAGCTGACCGGGGGGCGGATCGGGCGTCCTGGGTGTGCACCGCTCGCGTCGTGTCGCCGCCAAGACTTTGAGAAGATCCGTGCCCGGTGGCCGGTCCGTGCCCGGCGCCTTTTAGACTATCCAGCCGCGACTCGATGGCCGCCGGTGCGATCCGGTCGCCTCCCAATCGGGGCTTGACGCGGGGTAGGGGCATGAAGCCGAGGGGATGGGCCGTGGAGGATGCGGGCGAGCGGCATGAACAGGAGCGTGGTGTCTGAGCTACGCGCCCCGATCCGGGTGCTTCCGGCGGCCGTGGCGGCGCGGATCGCTGCCGGCGAGATCGTCGAGCGGCCGGCATCGGTGGTCAAGGAGTTGGTCGAGAACGCCCTGGACGCCGGGGCACGCTACGTCCGCGTCGACGTGCGCGGGGGAGGGCTGGGCCTGATCCGCGTCGGCGACGACGGAGTCGGAATCCGCGCGGCCGAGCTGTGGCTGGCCTGCCAGCGCCACGCGACCAGTAAGCTCGCGGGGGACGACCTGGGCGGGGTGCAGACCCTCGGCTTTCGGGGCGAGGCCCTGCCCAGCATCGCCGCTGTGGCGGAGCTGACACTGGTGAGCGCGCCGGACGAGGGCGGTGTGGGCTGGAAGGTAACGCTGCGGGACGGGCGGGTGGTCGCTGACGAGCCCGCGCCGCGAACGCGCGGCACGACGGTCAGTGTCCGCCACCTCTTCCAGAACGTGCCGGCGCGCCTCGCCGCCTCCGCCCGCGCCCAGACCGAGGTGGCCCAGATCGGTCAGACGGTGCGCCGCCTGGCCCTGGCCGCGCCGCACGTCCGGCTGGCGCTCTTCTCCGACCGGCGGCTGGTCTTGCAGACGACCGGTTCGGGCGATCTGGCGACGACGCTGGTCGAGGTGTATGGGCCGGCGCTGGCCGGCGACCTGCTGCCTCTGGGGCCGGTGGAGGCGGCCGGCACCCGCGCCTGGGGGGTGGTGGGTGGCCCGGAGGTGACGCGGCCCGGGCGGAATCAGGTCAACCTGATCGTCAACGGGCGCTGGGTGCAGCCGCGCGGCCTGCTGGCGCCGCTCGAAGCGGCTTACCGGCCCGTCCTGCCGCGGGGCCGCCACCCGGTGCTGGTCCTTGCCCTGGAGACTCCTCCCGACCGGGTCGACATCAACGTCCACCCGGCCAAGCTGGAGGTCCGGTTGCTGGAGGAGCGGGTCATCGGGGCAGCGCTGGGGGAGGTGGTGCGGGATGCGCTGGGGCGGCGTCCGGTCTCGCTGCGGTTGCCTCCCGCCGCCGGCCTGGATCTGCTCCACCGGCCCGATGGGTTGGCCGAGGAGCGGGGGGAGTGGGACGACCAGGGGCCGATCGTGACGCCCTACCTGCCGCCGCTGCGTCTGGTCGGGCAGGTCCAGGCGCGGCTGCTGCTGCTGGAGGGGCCGGCGGGACTCTACCTGGTGGATCAGCACCGCGCGCACGAGCGGATCCTCTTCGAGCGGCTCGCCGCCGCGCACGGGGTCGACGCGGGGCCCGCGCCGGAGCCGGTCGCCCTGCCGGAACCGCTGGTGCTGGAGCTGCGGCCGGCCCAGGTGGCGCGGTTCGGCCGCCGCCTGGAGGATTTGGCGGACCTGGGGTTTCAGCTCGAGGCGTTCGGCGGGCGAACGTTCCTGCTTCGCGCCGCGCCCTCCCTGCCCGGGGTGCTCCCGGGAGCGCCGGATCGCTCGCCGGAGGCCCTGATCGGGGTGGGCGAGCCGGACGGATTGGCCGCGACCCTGGTGACGCTCGCCGACGAGGGGGCGGGCGAGGGGGAAGACTGGCGGGAGCGGCTGCTGGTCCAGCTGGCGTGTCGCACCGCCGTCCGCCGGGGCCGCCCGCTGGACCGGCCCGCGATGCGCGCCCTGGTGGAGGGCCTGGGTCGCACGACCACTCCCGCCGTCTGCCCGCATGGTTCACCGCTGTTGATGCACGTCGGCGACGCCCTGCTGGAAAAGCAGTTCGACTGGCGGTAATCCAAGGGTCGGGACGCCGAATGCGCTTGGAGTCAGACCAGGCCAGCGCCGTTGATTCCCGCGAGCCAGGGACGGACCCTTGTGCGAAAGTGACGGGCGTCGGCAGTCGCGGGGTCGGAGAGGGAACCGACGGGATGGGCGATCTCGTTGTCGTGAATGGTCAGGTGTGGACGGGGAACCCGGCAAACCCGCGGGCCTCGGCGGTCGCGATCTCGGGCAACCGAATCCGCCACGTGGGAACCGAGGCGGAGGCGCGGGGTGAGGTTTCACGCGACGCGACCGTGATCGATGCCGGCGGCCGCACGGTGCTGCCGGGCCTGATCGACGCCCACAACCACTTCCTCTCCACCGCCGAGGCGCTCGCCTCCGTGAACGCGCGCTATCCGACGGTCGCCTCCCGGGAGGATCTGATTCGGGTTGTCGGGGATTGGGCGGAGATGACCCCGCCGGGGCGCTGGATCCGCGCCTTCGGCCTCGATTGGGCCAAGTTCCCCGACGGCCGCCCGCCAACCCAGCGGGACCTGGACGAGGCGACGATGGGTCACCCGGTGGTCGTCTACCACGTCTCCGGGCACCACGCGCTGGTCAACAGCTACGCGATGCGGGAGCGGGGCATTGCGGAGGACGCGCGCGATCCGGCGGGCGGTGCCTTCCTGCGGGACGCGGCGGGGCAGCTCACGGGGCTCTGCCTGGATTCCGCGACCGACCTGATCCTGCCCGTCGCGCTCGACATCGGCTGCCACGGGCCTAACTTCCACACGATCCTGCCGGGCGAAGACTCCGTCGCGCTGCTTGACGCCGCGAGCCGGGCCTACCTCCAGGCGGGGCTCACCACCGTCTGTGACCCCCAGGTGACGCGGCGCGAGCTGGCCGTCTACCGGGAAGCGCACCGGTGCGGGGTGCTCCGCCTGCGGACCGTGATGATGCCTTTGTCCAACCACCTGGAGGAGTACGCCGCGATCGGCCTCGCCGGGCCGTTCGGCGACGACCGGCTGCGGATAGGGGCGCTGAAGCTCTACGCGGATGGCACCTTGATCGGCGGCACGGCCTGGTTCGCCGAGCCGTACGGGGAGCACGGGGAGTTCACCGGTTCCACCTACTGGCGACCGGAGCAGCTTCGGGACCTCGTCGTCCGCGCCCACCGGGACGGCTGGCAGGTGGGGATCCACACCCAGGGCGATCGGGCGATGGGGATGACGCTGGACGCAATCGAGGCGGCGCTGCGGGCCGCGCCCCGCCTCGACACCCGGCACCGGATCGAGCACTGCGGCTACCCGACCCCAGCCCAAGTGCGGCGGATCGCCGATCTCGGGATCATCCCCGTCAACCAGCCCAACTTCCTGGTCGACTCCGGCGACGATTTTCTCGCCCGCCTCGGCGAGCGCGCCCACCGGCTCCAGCCGATGCGGGAGGAGCTGGACGCTGGCGTCCGGCCCGTGCTCTCCAGCGACGCGTTCGTCTCCAGCTTCCGGCCGCTGGCGACGATCGCCGCCGCGATGCTGCGCCGGACCCGGGGGGGCGTCCCGATCGGCGAGGAGCAGAAGCTGACCCTGGACGAGGCGCTGCGGGCACACACCATCGACGCGGCCCATTCGATCCGGATGGAGGACCGGATTGGCTCGCTTGAGCCGGGCAAGCTGGCCGACGTCACGATCGTCGATGGGAACCTGGAGGCGGCAACGCCGGAGGAGATCGACGCCATGCCCGTCTGGCTGACGATGCTGGACGGAGAGACGTTGTGGCGCTTGGAAGAGATGGCGACCTGAGCCGCACCGGCTCGTGTTTGCGTGGCGCGGCCCGCCGTTTGCACGAGACCCTCCTCGGCCCTCGCCGGGCGGACCAGACATGCTGCTGAAGCGCCATTCCGTTCCCCAATAGGAGACAGACCATGACTGCGGGTACGAGCACGATCCGGTTGACCCAGCGCCCGGAGTGGGCGGCGCTCGCCGATCACTACGAGGCGATCAAGGATGTCCACCTCCGGTCCCTCTTCGCGGAGGACCCGGGGCGAGGTGAGCGGCTGGCGGTCGAGGCGGCCGGCCTCTACCTGGATTACTCCAAGAACCGCGTCACCGATGAGACGCTGCGGCTCCTGCTGGCGCTGGCGGACGCGGTCGGGCTGCGGGAACGCATCGAGGCGATGTTCGGCGGCGAGAAGATCAACACCACGGAGCGGCGGGCGGTGCTGCACGTGGCCCTGCGTGCGCCGCGAGAGGCCTCGATCTTGGTCGACGGGGAGAACGTGGTGCCGGGGGTCCACGAGGTGCTGGACAAGATGGCCGGCTTCGCTGACCGGATCCGCTCCGGGGCGTGGACGGGCCAAACCGGCAAGCGCATCCGCAACATCGTCAACATTGGCATCGGCGGGTCAGACCTTGGCCCGGTGATGGCCTACGAGGCGCTGCGCTCCTACGCCGACCGCGACCTGACCCTGCGCTTCGTCTCCAACATCGACGGCACGGATCTGGTTGAGGCGACCCGCGATCTCGACCCGGCGGAGACCCTCTTCATCGTCGCGTCCAAGACCTTCACGACGCTGGAGACGATGACCAACGCCCGCTCGGCCCGCGAGTGGCTCCTGCGCGCCCTCGGCGACGAGGCCGCGGTCGCCAAGCACTTCGTCGCCGTCTCCACCAACGCGGAAGAGGTAGCGGCGTTCGGGATCGACACCGAGAACATGTTTGGGTTTTGGGACTGGGTGGGAGGGCGCTACTCCTACCCCGGGGCGATCGGGGTCTCCCTGATGATCGCTATCGGCCCTGACCGGTACCGGGAGATGCTGGGCGGCTTCCGGGCGATGGACGAGCACTTCCGGACCGCCCCGTTCGGGCAGAACCTGCCGGTGCTGCTGGGCTTGATCGGGCTCTGGTACGACGACTTCTTTGGCGCCGAGACCGTCGCGATCCTGCCCTACGACCAGTACCTCGGCCGTCTGCCCTCCTACCTTCAGCAGTTGGACATGGAGAGCAACGGCAAGCACATCACGCTGGGGGGCGAGCGGGTCGACTACCAGACCGGGCCGGTCATCTGGGGGCAGCCGGGCACCAACGGCCAGCACGCCTTTTACCAGTTGATCCACCAGGGCACCAAGCTGATCCCCTGCGACTTCATTGGCTTCGCCCAGACCCTCAACCCGCTCGGCAACCACCACGACCTGCTAATGGCCAACCTCTTCGCGCAGACAGAGGCGCTGGCCTTCGGCAAGACGACCGAGGAGGTGCGGGCGGAGGGTGTGCCGGAGTTCCAGGTTCCGCACCGGGCTTTTGAGGGCAACCGCCCGACGAACACGATCCTCGCCGAACGCCTGACGCCGGCGACGCTCGGGGCGCTGGTCGCGCTCTACGAGCACAAGGTCTTCGTCCAGGGCACGATCTGGAACATCAACTCGTTCGACCAGTGGGGCGTCGAGCTCGGCAAGGCCTTGGCGATGCGGATCGTGCGGGAGTTGGACGCCGGAGATGTCGCCCAACTCGGGCACGACAGCTCGACCAACACGCTGCTCCGGCGCTACCTCGCGCAGAGGACGGCGTCTGGGTAGTCACCCTCTCTACCTTACCCGACCCTTTCGAACCCCGCAGGACGTCTCACGTGCAATCGCCAAGGCAAAAGTCGCCTCCCTCTGCTCCCGGTGATAATGCCAAGAGGGGGTGAAGAATGGGTCCGCGCGATGACGGGGTAAGAGGGTGTGGCTTAAAGTCAGCGGGGCCCGTCAGCACGGACAGGAGAGCATCCTCGATCCTCTCTGGAAGGAGCCGACGCCAAACCTGCTGCTCCGGTCGACACGCGAAGCTTCGATGGTGCCTCCCGGCGAGCGCCGGTGCTGCGTGCATGGAAGGTCTATGTCTGAGGTAGTTCTGCCATTGCCAGAGTCGGTTAGCGTAGCATCCCCCTCTCATGCTGAGCCCTCCCGCTACCTGACTCAGGCGCTCTCCCGGCTGCGTTGGGCCACCATCGCGGCACTGCTGCTGCTCACCATCCTGCAGCCCACGACTGGCCGTATTGGCCTTCCGTCCTGGGCCCTGCTCCTCCTGTTCGCCGGTTACAACG
Source organism: Thermomicrobiales bacterium (assembly GCA_030446955.1). Taxonomy (GTDB): domain Bacteria; phylum Chloroflexota; class Chloroflexia; order Thermomicrobiales; family UBA6265; genus LC2-1. The sequence goes on along the minus strand of JAUJMG010000160.1, from coordinate 1,713 downwards.
GGCTCTGCCAATGGCTCCAGGTCAACTGGCCCACGCTCCACTCCTTCGCCCGCCAGGCCACCCTGGACCTGCCGACGATCGGGTTGGTCTACGCCCTCAGCGCGCAGCCTGGTGGGGCTCCCTTCGTCCTTGTCGTCTTGGCCGTCGTCTGCGCGGCGGTCATCCTCTCGTCACGAGGTCCGCTGCTCTACACCGCAGCCGCTGCAGTCATGGTTGGGGCCATCGAACCCACGCTCCCCTTGTGGTCGTCGGCGGGTCATGTCCGTGAGCTCGGCGCCCGCATCATCGGCCTTCTCGTCGTCGGGATCGGCGCAACCGTCCTCGCCCGGCACTTGACCTTGGAGCAGGCGGCGGCTCGCGCAAACCGGGACGAGGCGGAACGGCTGACGGAGCTGGACCACCTCCGAGTCGCCTTTGTCGCGACGGTTTCCCACGACCTGCAGACGCCCCTGGCGGCCACCCGTGTCTGTCTTGGCCTGCTCGACGCTAGTGCGGCCGACCGCCTGCAACCGGAGGAGCGGGAGTTGCTGGATAGCGCCCGCCGCAACAACCAGCATCTGGGCCTCCTCATCGACGATCTGCTCGCCCTCAACCAGCTCGAGGCCGGCACCCTGCGCGTCGACCGTCAGGTCCTCGACCTGCGCGCCGTCGTCGCCGACGCTCCGGTGACGATCCACTCGCTGCTTGAGGACAAGGGCCAGACCCTCGAGGTCGACCTCCCCGCGACGCCCCTGACGGTCGTGGGCGACGCACGGCGATTGGGGCAGGTCATCGTGAATCTCTTAGCCAACGCCCACCGGCACACGCCACCTGGTACTCGTGTCATGATCTCGGGTCGAGCCACGCCCGACGAAGTCATCCTCACCGTGGGTGACAACGGCCCTGGTATTGCACCGGAGGACCTGGAGGCCATCTTCCGGCGCTTCCACCGACTCGCGGCACACGGCGAGGGCTCGGGGTTAGGGCTCGCCATCGCTCGGGAGTTGGTCGAGCTCCACGGCGGGCGGATCTGGGCCGAGAGTACACCCGGGGAGGGCAGCGTCTTCCGCGTGGCCCTGCCGAAAGCCGCAGGGGGAGGAGCCCCGTGACCTTGAAGCTGCTGATCGCCGAGGACACGCGCGACCTGGCCAACGCGGTCGCCTTTGCCGCCCGGATGGCATGGCCCGGGTGTCAGGTGACGATCGCCCCGGACGGGGCGGAAGCACTCGCGCGTTTCACAGCGGACCCGGCCGACCTGGTGGTGCTCGATGTCGGGATGCCTCCGCCCGACGGCTTCGAGGTGTGTCGTCGCATCCGTGAGATGTCCGAGGTCCCAATCCTGATGCTCACCGTGCGCGACGCGACCGTGGACAAGGTGCGCGCCCTCGACCTTGGCGCGGATGACTACCTGACGAAGCCGTTCGATCACTTGGAATTGCTGGCTCGACTGCGGGCACTCCTACGCCGGGCACCAGGGCAGGATGCTCAGCCAACGCCAACGCTCGTCAGCGGCGACCTCTCGATCGACTTCTCCACCCACGAGGTGCGCCTCCGGGACGAGGTGGTGCGCCTGACGGCGACGGAGTACCGGCTGCTGGAAGAGCTCGCGCGCCACGCCGGTGTGGTGATGCCTCATGACGCGCTGCTGGAGCGGGTCTGGGGGCCGGAGTGGATCACCCAGCCCGGTTACCTCAAGGTGTTTATCCAGCGCCTCCGGCGCAAGCTTGGCGAGGA
>JAUJMG010000653.1 GCA_030446955.1 Thermomicrobiales bacterium | reverse complement strand
GCAGGGCCGTGAGCACGGAGACCTGGAGCAGTGAGCGGTGCATACGGTTCTCCCTCCCAGGAACAACGAGACCGACCTGTCACGACGCAGGCCGTCTACGAGGGTAAACACCGGGCGAGGGCGAAGGTAACGGTGGAGCAAGACCGAAGGAGCCGTCGCATGGCTTTGCGGTGACGAGGATTTGTCCGCAGAGGACGGGGAGTGCTGGCATGTCTGCTGCGGCGCACCCCCTGCTGCTCGTGGGAGCGGTGGAAGGAGGACGATCATGGCGATGGTCACGGACCCAGTTTGCGGCATGGAACTCGACGACAGCCAGGCTGCCGCGCAGACGATCTACGGGGACGAACGCTACTTCTTCTGCTCGGAGGACTGTCGTCGCACGTTCGAGGAGAACCCAGAGGAGTTCGTGACGACCGGGTGAGCCCGGGAGGACCGGTCATCGGGGATGCAGGTGCAGGGGGACGTCGATGCTGCAACGGTGGTGGACCTGGCTCCGGAGCCGGCTCGGCCGTGGCGGATCACCACGAGGATCCGCGAAGCGCTGATCACTCCCGCGCCCCGGCGATGACAAGGGACAAGAGAACGCGGCAGGGCGACTCCGCAACGGCCGCCTGTACCCGTGCCCGCTCCTCGTCCGTCAGGTCGAAGGGGGCATCATCCCCGAGCCGGCGCCCGTTCATGGCCGCGACGATGTCCGCTGCCAGCGCACCGTCGCCGAGGGCCTCCAACCGGGCGGCGATCTCGAGCCAGCCGAAGACGGGATAGATCGCCGGCATCCGCTCCGGATCCAGGCTCATCTCCGTCCCTGCCTCACCACCCACGCGACGAGGACGCGCGCCCCTGCCCCGAGCGCGGCAAGCGGGAGGGCTGGGATCAGCCCGACCAGCCACCACGCGTCGCGCACGAGCCCCGCCATGACGTGCGCGCATGCCGTCTTGAACACGCCGTGGCCGGGGCACGGCCGGTGCGTTCTCCCAGGGGAGTTGGGCGCGAGCCACGACGGGGGATCGACGGGGGGAAGGACGACCATGCCGCGAACGGTGCAGGTGGCCCTGCCACCGCCGATGACCGATGCCGCCCTCGACCGGCTGAAGGGGATGGATGGCGTCGTTGGTCTCGCCCTGCAGCGCGGAGCCTCACTCGACCCACCCGGCGACATCGTGATGATCCAGGCGACCACCGACGGGACCCGGGCGGTCCTGCGCGTGCTGGCCGAGCTCGGGGCTGCCGACGGCTGGTCGGTCCTCACCAGCGAGCCCCGCAGCCTCCTCGCGCCGCCCTACCAGAACCACCTGCAGGAGGAGTCGAATGAGGCCATCTGGGAGGAGATGGCGTTCCTCCTCCGCCGGGAAACGAACCTGGCCGTCAACTACCTGGCGCTGATGGCTATCTCCGGCGCGATCGCCGCCGTCGGGCTCTGGACGGACACCCTCCATGTGGTGGTGGGGGCGATGGTGGTGGCGCCTGGCTTCGAGCCGCTGCTGCGCATCCCGTTCGGGCTGGTCGCCGGCCCCCGGACGCTCGCGTCCCGCGGACTCTGGTCGACGCTCGCCGGCTACCTGGCGCTCGCGCTCGGCGCGTTCCTGGCGTTGCTCGTCCTGCGAGTGGTGGATTCGGAGCGGTCGACCGACCTTGCGTCACGTCACTGGGTCGGCTACTGGAGCCGGGTGACGGGCACGGACCTCCTCCTGGCGAGCGTCGCCGGGCTCGCCGGGGCCTTCAGCGTGGTGGCGCAGCGCTCCGTGCTGACCGCCGGCGTGATGATCGCCCTCGCCCTGGTCCCCGGGATGACCATCGCCGCGATGGCGCTCGGGACCGGGGACCTTGGGCTGGCGGCGGAGGGCCTGGGGCGGTGGGGACTCGACGCGGCCGCGGTGGTCATCGCGGGCGGCGTCGTGCTCGGCGTCAAGCAGGCCATCGTCCATCGCCGGGCAGCCCTCGGCTAGATGACGACCGCTCCGCTCGCCCCAACCCCGCCGACTCGGCTGATCTTCTTCACGTCCGGGGCCCAAGGGCGACCGAGCGTACCCACCCTAGGACCGCTTCGCCTGCTTTTCGCCGGCCCTGATGGCCTCCTCCTCGTCCTTGAACTCCGATTCCGTCACGCCGACCGTCCCAATCCCCAGCGCCGCCGCCAGCAGGCTCCGCTGGTGTCGCAAAAACGTCCGTTTCTGAGACAGATGCCTTCTCTCTCTTCCAGGACCAGATTTGCCGGAGTCCGCCACTCGTCACACTCTCGTGACAACTCCGACACACTTTCGTCGC
>JAUJMG010000652.1 GCA_030446955.1 Thermomicrobiales bacterium | reverse complement strand
TGATCGCGGCCGACCCGGGTGATCTGGACCAAGAGGAGAGGCGGCAGCCGAACACGTAGAGCCGAGCGCGGGGGCGGCTACACTAGTTGTCCCCGCGTCGCATCACCGAGAGCAGCCCACAGCATGACGGACACTCTTGTTCTTGGGTCTAGACCGAAGAAAGCCCGCAAGCCCCAGGCGCGGAGCCTGCCCCTTCGGGAGGCTATCCTCGCGGTTGCTGCCGAGTACGACCGGATGAGCGTCCGGCAGCTCTTCTACCAACTGGTCTCGCGCCAGGCGATTGAGAAGACAGAGGCGGCGTACAAGCGCGTGGTGGACGTCTCGGGGCAGATGCGCCTCGATGGCTCGCTCGACTACCGCAAGATCGCCGACGGCCATCGCACCCGCCGTGCTGTTTGGGCGCACAACGGCGTGCGGGCGGCGCTGGAGAACGTCCACGAGCTCTATCGACGCAACTACTGGCTCGACCAGCCCCTCACGGTTGAGGTCTGGTCGGAGAAGGACGCGCTCTCCGGGGTGCTGCTGCCAGTCTGCGAGGCGTGGGGCGTCACCTACGTGGCCTGTCGGGGATTTCCGAGCATCACCCTACGGTACGAGTCGGCGGTTGCCCTGGCCGCGATGGGCAAGCCGGCGGTGGTGCTCTACCTCGGCGACCATGACGCCAGCGGTCAGCAGATCAGCGCCAACCTCGAGGAAGAGCTCCGAGTCCATGGGGCGGACGTGATGGTAGAGCGGTTGGCGCTCGACCCCTGGCAGGTCCGCGCCTACGGACTCCCGACCCGGCCCGGCAAGCGCACCGACAGCCGCCATCGCGCCTTCGCCGCCCGATTCGGGGACGCCAGTGTCGAACTGGACGCCCTGCCGCCGGACACTCTGACGACCCTGCTCCAGGACGCTATCGCGGCCTACGTGGACGTGCCCCGGTGGCGAGCGATGCAGGAAACGGAGCGCCTGGAGCGTGAGACGCTGGGGTCGCTGGCGCTGCTCGACCTTGCACCGGGGACAACCATCCGCCTCCAAGAGGGCGGCGAGTAGGAACTGCCGCGCACTGTTGACGGCCTCGGGCTTCGGCTCGGGGCCGTTTGCGTGTGCCAAGACCGGCGTTGCCTCTGCTACGATGCTGCCCCCGCTGAGCCGTCATGTGGCGGCCGGGGTCGTGATCCAAGGGAGTTCGCCATGCGTCGTGTCCCGCTCCTTGTCTCTCTCGTCGCCGTTGCGCTGCTCAGTCTCGTCGTCGTCGGCCGCTCCGGCCCGGTCACCCTCGCCCAGGAGGGCACCCCGACCACCGCGGGGAGTCCGACGGCGGAGGAGACCCAGACGGTCTTCGTCCGGCAAGACCCGGCCCTCGGCACGATCCTGACCGATCCAAACGGCATGACGCTCTATCTGTTCACCAAGGACACGATGCCAGGGGAAAGCACCTGCTACGAGCAGTGCGCCCAGGCCTGGCCGCCCTACACGGCCACCGAGCCGCTTGTCCTGCCACGGGGCGTTCCCGGCGAACTGACCACGATCTCCCGCACCGACGGCACCACTCAGGTCGCCTACAACGGCATCCCGCTCTACTACTGGGCCAGGGACCAGCAGCCAGGTGACACCACCGGTCAGGGCGTCGGCGGGGTCTGGTTTGTGGTCGCCCCAGGCGCTGCGTTCGGCGTGGCGGCCTCACCCGTCGCCTTCCCCGTGGCCTCACCCGTGGCGTCGCCAGCCGCGTCCCCGGTGGCCGAGGGGACAGTGGAGGTCCAGTTGAGCGAATTCACGGTCACGGCGTCGGCCACGACCTTCACGGTTGGCCAGGCCTACACGTTCACGGCGACCAACGTGGGAGGCTTCCCGCACGAGATGGTGATCGAGCAGGCGGGAGCGATGAACGAGCCGCTGGACGCGGAGGGACAAGCGGCCGAGGTTGGGCCGCTCGACCCCGGAGGAAGCGCTTCAGTCAGTGTCACGTTCCCTGAGCCAGGCAACTACCAGATTACCTGCCATGTGCGTGATCACTACCCGCGTGGCATGGCCCTGACGATCCGCGTCGTGGAGTAGCGATCGCCTCGCCTCGTTCCCGTCCCGTCCCAACCGGGAGCAGCGGCCTCGGGCTTCGGCTCGGGGCCGTTCGCTGTGTGCGATGATCCCGGCCATGAGCGACAGGCCACCCGACCAGGCCGCCGGCCAGGCCGCGACCCACACCATAGCGGACGCGGCGCGCCTCCTTGGGATGAGCGAGAACGCTGTCCGCAAGCGGATTCGCCGCGGCACCCTGTCCGCCCACA
>JAUJMG010000651.1 GCA_030446955.1 Thermomicrobiales bacterium | reverse complement strand
CCTGCCCCTCCGACGAGCGGCCCGGCTCCTCGTAGTACGTGGGGTAGGAGCGGCCACCGGAGCGGCAGATCCAGGCCCAGCGAGCGCGAGATCACCGACCGCCGCCCGTCGGCGGCTACCACGAAGCGAGAGCGGAAGACCTCCTCGCCCGTCGCCCCGCGCACGCGAACCCCGATCACGCGCCCACCCTCGACGGCTGCCCCCGACACGCGTGCGGTCCGCATCCGGACGCCACGCGTCCGCGCATGGTCCAGGAGCACACGGTCGAGGACGAGGCGCCGTATGCCCAGAGCCCTCAGACCACGGTCCCCGTCTGGGTACGAGAGCAGAAAGCCCGCCCTTTCGGTGCTGACGCGCATGCCGTCCAGCCAGGCGATCTCCTCCGCGGCGACCGCCTCGAGCGCCCCCAGGCGCCCCAAAGCGTCCACGACGCCCGGGCTGTAGTACTCGCCGCAGGGCTTCTCCCGAGGGAAGCTCGCCTTCTCGAGCAGCAGCACGTCGCGTCCGTTCTGCGCCAATAGCGCGGCCGTGGCCGCCCCCGCCGGCCCACCGCCGACCACCAGCACCTCGGCGGCGGCGTCCGCGCCCTTCACGGCGCTCCTCCGGCGGCGGCGGCGGTCATGGTGAGCCTGTAGCCGGGCAGCCCGCGGAAGCGGACCGGGCCGAGCCCCGCCTTGTGGGCGAGCGCGGCCATCTCGTCTCTCGTGTAGGCCCGGCGGATCGAGAGGGGGGCATCGTGCCTGAAGAGGGGGTTCTTGCTCATCGCCCGGGGAAGTAAGAGGGCGCCCAGGTAGCCGACCCAGGACCTGACGAGGTCGTTGACGATCACGCCGCGCCTCGCCACCCGACGCATCTCCCCGAGCACGAGCACCGCGTCGTCGGGCTCGAGGTGATGCAAGAAGAGCGAGCAGGCGGCGACATCGAAGCTGCGGTCGGCGAACGGCAAGCGGCGGGCGCCCGCCGCGGCGAACTCGATACCGGGCGGGGCGTTGCGCGCCGCCAGGTCCAGGATCTTCGGGTTGAAATTGGTGGCGAGGACGCGCGCCCGCAGGCCCCGGCGCCCCGCATAGGCCGCCATCGCGCGCGGGAGATCGGCGCCGCCGGTCGCCACGTCGACGATCTTGAGCTCCGCGCCCGGGGCCAGGTCCCTCGTCAGCCGCCCGAGCGCGCGTAGGGTCAGGGAGACGCCGCCCGTAAGGCGGTTGAGGCGGCGCAGGTCGTCGAGGCACTCGGCCAGCAAGGCTGAATCCTGCCCGGGGAAGTCCATCCACTCTTCCTCGTGGGCGCGGGCGGGCCGGAACGGACCGGCAGCAAGCGCGGTCTGAAATCGCTTACCCTGGTCCGTCTTCATGCGACGCTCCCTTCGCCAGGCTTACGAGCGGAAGGGGGAAGTGACCGCGGCCCCCGCGCGAAGCCCCGGTGGTCACCGTTACCTGCTCGCTTATGGACCTCAAGTAACCTCTCGCTCATGGTCTTCGCGTATCTACCCCGAAGATCGGCGTCTTTACGCCTCCTCGCCTCGCCGCAAAACGTCGTCTGCATTCTGGGACGTCAGCGAAGAGCGGGGAATGCTTACCGACGCCCGCCTGTGGCGCGCGAGAGCGCCTCGAGAGCGAGGGCGGTGCTCACGCCGTACGTCTGATGACCGGCGACGTCGAGCACCAGATACCGACCGCTCCCGCAGCGGCCAGACCGAGCAAGGCCCGTTTCCGGTTCGGGTACTGCTCAAGGTAGCGGGTGTAGAGGCTCGTCGACCTGGAGAACTGGCTGAAGTCGCCGGTCGTCGACCCGGTTTCGCGCACGGGCTCGAAGAGGTTATCCTGCCCGTTATCCGGCTGGTCGGTCTTCTGCATCTCGAACATCGCACCCTGCGTCAGCATGAGCCGATCGACGAGTGACGGGCTAATCCGCTCCATCACGGCCAGCATCTTACCGGCACTGCCAACAACTATGTCGCGTCGTGGATGCTCGGCGGCGAACAGGATCGCCTCGGCTACGACCCGCGGCTCGTAGAACGGCGGAATAGGCTGGGGCTTGACGCCCAGCTTCGACCGTACATGGCCAAAGAGGGGCGTGTTGATCGACGAGGGCATAAGGAGCGTGACGTTGATCCCGCTTCGCTCGTGCTCTAGCTCTAGCCTGAGCGCCTCGGTGAACCCCTTGATCCCATGCTTCGCCGCGCAGTAGGCGGCCTGGAGGGGTACGGCGCGTGCTGCGAGGATGGAGGCGTTGTTGATGATCGTCCCCTGCCCCTGGCGCTTCAGGTGCG
>JAUJMG010000650.1 GCA_030446955.1 Thermomicrobiales bacterium | reverse complement strand
CCGAACACCGAGGTGATGCACACGTCCTGGGGCAAGGGCACCGTGATGCACGTTCAGGACGACACCCTGGTTGTGATGTTCGAGGAAGCCGGGTACCGCACCCTGTCGGTTGCGGTGGTGACCGAGCAGGAATTGCTCCAGGTCGTGTCCGGAAACGGAGATGCGTCAAACGAGCGCGAAGCGACGGGGGACTGACGGTGAACAAGGCGAACAACGACGTGATCGCCGAGCGCGTGGGCAAGTGGTTCCCGTGGCTGTGGCGCGTGCAGGCGCTCTATTTCGTGGTAACCGGGTTATGGCCCTGCATCGAGATCCGCTCCTTCCAGAAGGTTTCCGGACCGAAGACGGACCTCTGGCTGGTGAAGACCGTCGGCGTGCTCGTCAGCGTGATCGGTGGCGTGATCGCGGCGGCCGGCATGCGCCGGCGGATCACGCCGGAGGTCGCCGGGCTGGCGGTCGGGTCCAGTGCCGGGCTGGCCGCGATCGACATCTACTACAGCTCGCGGGGTCGCATCTCCCGGGTGTACCTGCTGGACGCACTGGCCGAGGCGGTATTCATCGGAGCCTGGGGCGCTGCCCTGTGGCGGCGAGCGGGGAATCGCGGCTAGCCGGGCATCCGGCCCTCCCCGTGCAAGCAGCACGCCGCGTCGATCCGGGGCTTTACATACTTCGCGGCACGGGCCATGCATTGAACGACGGTGACGTTTCGGCGTTGCGCGTCTTTACGGAAAGGGCTCCAGCATGCGGTTCATCCCAACACGGATCCACGGAATGCTCGATTACGGAGCGGGTCTTCTGCTGATCGTCGCGCCTTGGTTGTTCGGCTTCGCGGACGACGGGGCGGAGACCTGGATACCGGTGATCCTGGGCATCGGCGCGATCGGCTACAGCCTGTTCACCGATTACGAACTGGGCGTGGTCCGGACGCTGCCCATGGCGACGCACCTGATGCTGGACATCGCCAGTGGCATTGTCTTGGCGGTTTCGCCATGGATCTTCGGCTTTGCCGAGGACGTGTGGGTGCCGCATGTCATTCTCGGACTCCTGGAGATCGGGGCGGGGCTGATGACACGGACCACCCCCGAGACATCGCGGAGCGGCTCCCGCGGAGCGATCTAGCGATCCGACGGGGAGGGATCGGGTGAGCGCCATTCGGTCCCTCCGAACATGGGACAGTTCATAGTGGAACAGAGGACATCATGGTTCAGAATCTCAAAAACGCCGTAGCGGTCATAACCGGAGCATCCAGCGGAATCGGCCGGGCAACGGCCCTCGAGTTCGCTTCCAAAGGCACCACCGTTGTCGTTGCCGCGCGACGGGAGTCGGCACTCAACGACCTCGTCTCCGAAATCGGCGCGGCAGGCGGGCGGGCGCTCGCGGTGCCCACGGACGTCACGGACGAACGGGCGGTGCGGCGTCTCGCCGAGCGTGCCATCCAGACGTTCGGGAAGATTGACATCTGGGTCAACAACGCGTCCGTGATGATGTTCGCGCCGCTGCTCGACGCGCCGCTGGAAGATTACCGGCGGGTGATGGACGTCAACTTCTTCGGGTACGTCCACGGCACGCGAGCCGCCCTGGCGACGTTCCAGACGCAGGGCAACGGCACCCTGATCAACGTGTCATCGGTCGTCACGCGGATGCCGCAGCCGTACACGAGCGCTTATGTGGCGTCCAAGCACGCCGTGCATGCCCTGGGCGAGAGTGCTCGGCAGGAACTGGCGCTCGCCGGGGCCAAGGACATCCACGTCGTCAATGTCCTGCCGGCGGTGATCGATACCCCCCTGTTCCAGCACGCCGCCAATTACACCGGGAGGGAGGCAAAGACCTTTCCCCCGGTCTATCCCGCGAAGAACGTCGCCAAGGCGATCGTCCGGGCGGCGACCCATCCGAAGCGGGAGGTATATGTCGGCAACGCCGGTCGACTCATGAACCTGCAGATGAAGTTCATGCCGGGCCTGGCCGAGCGCGGCGCGGCCACGATGGTCGACAAGGGTCACCTGGGCGACACCCCCGTTCCCCCGACGTCCGGCAACCTGTACGAGCCGATGATGCTCGGCAGCGATGTCAGCGGAGGCTGGAAGAAGAACGGCTCGTCCCCGGCGCGGCGGCTGGCAGCCGTTGGTGTGGTGACGGTCCCGCTTGCAGCCCTTGCCCAGCTGGCCTGGGTCCGGCAGCAGGAGATTGCCAGGCGCAAGGCCGAGGCAGGCTGGCAGACCAGGCTGGCCGATTCCTCGACGGCGCAACGGCTGGTAACGCTGGGGGCGACC
>JAUJMG010000159.1:1948-8453 GCA_030446955.1 Thermomicrobiales bacterium | reverse complement strand
TGGTCGCCATGATTGCGTTGTAGTCGACCTTTTCAATGGCGTTGACCGCGTAGCGCCCGATCCCCGGCCAGGAAAAGACGATCTCGACGAGGAACGCGCCCGAGAGCAGCAGACCAACCTGGAGACCAAGGGACGTGACGGTTGGGAGCAAGGCGTTTTTGAGCGCGTGCCGGACCACTACTGGGCGGTTTTTCAGCCCCTTCGCGCGGGCTGTGCGGATGTAGTCCTGGTTGAGCACTTCAAGCAGCCCGCCGCGGACCATGCGGGTGACCACTGCCAAGGAGCCGTACGCCAGGACCACGACCGGCAGCACGAGGTGCCGCACTGCCTCCTTGAATACCGTCCAGTTGGCCGTCAACAGGGCGTCGATGGCGTAGAGCGTCGTGATCGTTCGAGGTGGGTCAATCCCCACGGAAAGGCGTTCACCGTCGGGCAGCCAGTGGAGCTTCCCAAAAAAAAGAAACTGGGCCATCAACGCGAGCCAGAAGACGGGCAACGCCAGTCCCGAGATGGAGATGAACCGGGACAGGTGGTCGACCCAGGAGTTGCGCCTGACCGCCGAGATCACTCCCAGTGGCACCCCGACGAGGGTCGACAGCATGAAGGCGTAGAGGCCGAGCTCAAGGGTTGCCGGCAGGTAGCGTTTGAGGTCGTCCTTGACGGGCCGCCGGGTGGCCGCGGAGTCCCCAAAGTCGAGACGCATGACGCCTTTGACGTAGCGGGCGTACTGAACCATGACAGGTTGGTCGTAGCCCTTCTGTTTTCGGATCTTCTCAACTGTAGCGGCGCTGGCGCGTGGACCCGCGATCAGCCGCGCGGGGTTAGCGGGAACGAGATGGGACAAGCTGAAGGTGATCAACGAGAGCCCGAACAGCACGAGGACGAGGAAGAGCAGGCGCCGAGCGAACAAGCGGACGAGCATGCACCGTCTCCGTTCTGCACATATCCCAGAGCTGCCCCAACGTCGCGGGGTCTGGGCATGATTCGGTCGCCATCAAGAGCCTCTAGCGGGGGTCGTGCCGTTATCGTCGACAAATGGTCGGCACCACACGCAGCAAGCCTGCATCCCGACTCGCTCCATGATGCGGAGCAGTTGGCGCCCAGCAAGCGTTGATGGCTACAGCCGCGCTGGAGGGCCGATCACACCCCCTCGGAACGGACTGGTTGGGCACATCTGCCGGCGCTTACTCGCATGATCTCGTCGGCGCCTCACCATTGCAGCGCGCTACTATACGGGTGGAAGTTGAGCAGTCGCAACAAGGACATCAGAAGGGATTCAGTCGTCAGTGGCCGTTTCCCTAGGATTTGCTGGAGGCACTTGCTGCGCCCCCGGGCTCGCCGTAACGCCCCTGGTGTCACTGCTGATTAGTTCCCCGGGGGAGACCTGAAGCTGCTTAGCTCACGATGCTGTCGTCCCCGAAGGCTCTCGTTCCAGCGATTCCGGTGCCAGATACGCGAACGCGGCGGCCGACACAAAGAGCAAGGTGGCGATAGTGGCCAGCGCCGCTTCTGGTGATGCGAGGTCGGCCATGGCACCGAGCGCAAGCGGTCCAACGACGTACCCGAGGTCGGCAATCGTGCGGTACGTCCCGAGGGCAGACGCCATCATCCCTGGCGGCGCGGTGTCGGCGGCATAGGCTGCCGGCGCCGAGCTGCCGATCCCTGAGGCGACACTCCAGAGTCCGCAGGCGAGCAGGAAGAGTGCATAGCTGGGCGACCCAGCGAAGAGCAGCATCGCGGCACCGGTCATGGCCGTGGCCGGAACGATCACCGCTTTCCGTCCGAACCGGTCCACAAGCACTCCCGAGGGGTAGGCGAGGATCAACCCCACGATGCTGATCAGCCCGAGCCCGAGCCCGATTTGATCCGGGCCGAGGCCGATCTTGGATTCCGCGAGCAGCGGGATGATGTTGAACAGAGCTCCGGTGCGGGCGGAGAAGGCGACAAAGCTGACGAGACTGATGAGCAGGAAGCCTGGTGTTGCCCGGAGGACGCGAAGCTGATTTCGTAAGGGCGGCGTAGGGTGTAGCGCTCCCGTCTGTCGATCGGCTCGGAGGTCCCGGGTCTCCGGGACTTGGAACCAGGCGACCAAGGCGACGACGCCAGCGAGGGCGGCATTGGCCAGAAAGGGCGCGCGCAGTCCGAGATGGGCCGCGAGCACTCCTCCGGGGAGTGGGCCTGCCCCAACCGCGAAGAGGAACACCCCCTGGTAGAGGGCCATCACTCGTCCGCGATTCTGGGGGGAAGCGATGTCTGCAAGGACGATCTGACCGCCCGTCAGGACCATCGCCGCCCCGGCACCGGCGACAAATCGGGCAACCAGGAAGAGCGGATAGTTCCAGGCGGCCGCGCACAGGAGATTGCCGAGAACCGTCACCAACCCCCCGACCGCCAGAGTCCACCGGCGGCCGTTGCGGTCGGCAAATGAACCAGCCGGCACGTTGACCAGGAATCGAGCGAGCCCGTAGATCGAGATGGTCAATCCGACCGCGGCGGCAGAAACGCCGAAGCTCTCGGCATAGAGGGGCACGACTGGCACGATGGTGCCGAACCCGAGTTGGTTGACGGCGATCAGGAGGCACATCCAACCCAGGATGCGCTTGCGATCCTCGGCAAGAGGGAGCGTTGCGAGGAACGGCAGGCCCATGCGGTGCTGGATCCTCCCCGCCCGCCGGAGCCGGGTCGGTTGGTGAACGGCGGCGATCAAGTGGTCGGGAGACGTGAGGGGTGACCGGAGTGGTGCGGACGCCTACCCGGCACAGCATCACCGATGCCTGTGCCAGCGGCAAGATGCGAATGGTCAACCCCTATTGGATAGACTGCCTGGTCGGACTAAATCCGAGTGGACGTTGCCGGAAGGAGTCCCTCTCCCCCATCCTTTCCCGGAGTGGTCGGTGGCATACGGTCGGTTTCCCAACGGGCAGCAAGGGTGGTGGAAATGCGACGGGATAGGGCAGCGGCCGATCCTCGAACGATCGCACTCGCCGGGGTCATGTTCGCGCTGGTCTTTGTCATGACGTACGTGCCCAAAGTGCCAATCGGACCGGGTGGCTACGTGCACCTCGGCGCCGCGGCGATCTACGCGACCTCGTTTCTCTTCGGACCGGTCGTCGGCTTCTTCGCGGCGGCCTGTGGCACCACCTTCTCGGACCTTGCCGCCGGTTACGGCTCCTATGCGCCGGGCACCTTCGTCATCCACGGGCTTCAAGGCTTGCTTGCGGCCCTCATCGCCTGGCGCCGGGGCCTGCCGCGCATGATCACGGCTGCGGTCATCGGCGGGGCAGTCGTGGTCGGTGGGTACTTCCTGTACCAGTGGCTGGTGCTGAGGGAAGGGATCGGCCCCGCCGGTGCCGCGCTCTGGCCGAACACGTTCCAGGTGCTCACGGGCGGAGTCCTCGGTGTGCTGCTGACCACGGCCGTTCTGCGAGCCTACCCACCCGCGGCCTCCCTTGGCGGGCGCCCCACCTGGACGGAGGAGACGTAGACGAGTCCTTGCTCCCGCGCCGCGGGGGATCTCGCTAGCGTCCCTATCGCGACCGCTTCCATTCATTGACGTCATATTCATGTCGCAGGGCCGGACGGTCAGTCAGCCTCCTCGAGCAGCTTCTCCTCTCGGACAAGGGCAACCGCGAGGGTGCGGTAGCCGACGGTGTCGAACAGGACGACCATCTTCTCGCCTTCGTAGCGCATGACAGTTCCCGGACCCCACTTCGCATGGTGGACCTGGGCGTTGACTGGGAAGGGGCGGTCAATCGTCTGGTCTGCTTCGGTCGCTATTCCCGCATCACAGTTGTCGCAATTTCCACAAGGACCTTCCCGGGCCTCACCGAAATAGTTGAGCAGGTAATTGCGGCGACAGTCACGCAGTTCGGCGTAGCCCCGGATCATCTCGATCCGGGACTGGGCGTACTTCCGCTGGTGGTCCTGTGCCTCTACGGCGTCCTCCACTACCGCCTCCAAATCACGTGCCTGATCATCCTCGACTGCTTCACCGGATGGGAGGAGGTCGACGGTGCCCACTTCCTCTAGCCGGTTCAGGGTCCGGGTCAATCGAGTCTGCGTCAAACCGGTCTCGTCCGCGAGTTCCTTCGGGTCGATCGGTTCGTCGTGGTCCCGTATCGCCTGGACGACCTGCGTCACTTCGTCCTCATCAATCTCGCCGGCACCGGAGAAGAAGCGACGGAGGTTGAGGTCCTTTGGCTCGTAGAAGAGGATGGCTCGCGCCGGCTCGTCGTCGCGACCGGCGCGGCCGATCTCCTGATAGTAGGCGTCCACCGAGTCGCTGATGTCGTGGTGGAAGACGAACCGGACGTCCGGCTTGTCGATGCCCATGCCAAAGGCGGTGGTGGCGACGATCACCGCTACCTCGTCGGTCATAAACCCTGTCTGAACCTGCTCTCGCTCTGCTGCCTTCATCCCAGCGTGATAGGCCTCGGCACTGACGCCGCGCGCTCGCAGTGCCTCCACCACCTCTTCCGCATGGCGCCGCGTCCCGACGTAGACAATCCCTGGACATTTGGCGTCCACCACCCGCTGAATCAAGGCTTCCCGCTTTGCCCCCTCCTCGTGTAGGCCCTCGGCAAATGTCTCCACGCCAAGCCAGATATTGGGCCGATCGAACCCATGGACGACGAGACGCGGATCGCACAGCCCCAATCGTTCAACGATCTCCTTCCGCACTGGCGGGGAGGCGGTTGCGGTCAGCGCGAGCGTGGTCGGGCGGCCAAGTTCCTCAATGATCGCGCCAAGCCGAAGGTAATCCGGCCGGAAGTCGTGCCCCCACTCGCTAATGCAATGAGCTTCATCGACGACAAAGAGGGAGGGTGGCGCCGCCCGAAGATGAGCCATCGTCTCCTCGTTAGCAAACTGCTCCGGCGCAAGGAACAAAAACTCGAGGGCACCTTCCTCCAGTTCCTCAAAAGCCTCCCGGCGTTCGGCCACGCGCATGGCAGAGTTGATGTGTGCCGCTCCGCCCGCCTCGTGTTCCTCGATGCCCTCCACTTGGTCCTGCTGGAGCGCAATAAGGGGTGAGACGACGAGCGTTGGACCGGCAGTCAGCAGTCCGGCGATCTGGTAGATGGCGGACTTGCCCAAGCCGGTTGGCAAAACGGCCAGGGTATCGCGCTTGTCCAGGACGGAGCGAACTGCCTCCGCCTGGCCGGGACGCAGATCGTCGTAACCGAAGTGATCCCGGGCGGCTCGTTCGATGCGCTGGTCCAACCGCTGGGTAGGGGTCATGGATTGAAGGTGCTCCCACGCTCTCTGGCCGCATCACCTGCTCCGTGCAGAGAGCGGCGCCTCTCTTGAGCGCAAACCGGACGCCACCGTGCCCACGAGTTGGTCGTACGATCACTACCCTGGATGACGGGAATGACCCGTCTGTGGGACAGCGCCTAAAGTCTGTGCTGGCACGAGGGTTGCCTGTGACTGGTAGCAGGGCCGGTCGTATCGAAGCGGCTGGCTTAGATGAATCGGCGAATGAGACGGGAGAGGGACCGAGCGATGAAGCTGCTTTCGACGAAGACGCACGGAATGATCGACTATGCGTCCGCACCGCTTCTGCTGTCTCTCCCGCGCCTCCTGAAGTGGAATCGAAGCGCTACCTCGCTTCTAACGGGCGCCGCGATTGGCGCGACGCTCTACAGTATTGTTACGCGCTATGAGTTGGGAGTTTTCAAGTTACTCCCCATGCGCACTCACCTTGCCTTGGATGGCATGAGCGGTGTTCTACTCGCAGCCGCCCCCTTCTTCTTACCTGAGGAGGATGAAGCAGTGACCGCCGGGCTGGTCGGCATCGGCCTCTTAGAGGTGATGGCCGCGCTGACGACGGAGACCCACTCTCCGGAGGAGCAGGGTTAGAATCGCGGGGGGTTCCGTACCTGGACGGCAGGCAGGTAGACTGCGTAGCACCGATTTCTAATCTGGTGTACGGAGCTACGTGGAATGCCCTTTCCACTCACGACCGCGGGAAGACCCGCCGACATTCCAGTGACGCTACCAGGCGGGGATGGGCGAGGCTCTCCGGCGACTGCGGAGACCATGAGGCGCCGCGACTTCTTCGCGGATGTCGTCGATCGCCTTCGCTCAAACTTGCCCGGGGAGTTGCAACCCTTCCGGCACAACCAGAACGCAAGCCTGCTCAAGGTGTACTACGGCAACGAACGGGTCCACTACGAGGTCTGGACGAACAGTCACACCAGAACCATCGAAGTTGGCCTTCACTTTGAAGATGGTCCTATCAGCACAGCGGCCTACCTGGCCCATTTCGACAGTCACATCGTTGAACTAAAGCACCTCTTAGGGCCGCAGGTGGAGCTCGAGCGGTGGACATCGTCGTGGGGGCACCTTTACGAGTTGCTGCCGCTCACGGCGCTCGATGCTCACGTAGCTTCCTACACGGCAGATAGGCTGGCGGCCATGATCGGCGTTCTCCAGCCGCTGGTGCTCGCCGCGGGGATTGAGGCTGAGCGGTCCGCTCTCTCAACGGAGAGCGAAGCCCGCGGCC